>CAMVJN010000064.1 GCA_947167825.1 uncultured Selenomonadales bacterium
TCAGGCCATGATATCTACCGTCGCGCCAAGAGCGGGATCAAGGCTCGCCGAGATTCCTTCCATAAGCTCCATCACGTTTTCGCCGCTCGCTTCCATCGCTTCCTTGAGTACGGAAATCCCCAGCTGCTGCTGCGTCCTAGCCTCGGCCATGCCGACGCTGAGAGCCGCGATGCTCATGCTCAAATCCAAACTGCCTCACTCCTTTTCTTACCGCGAAGATATTTCCTGTATTATAACGAATCGAAAAAGAAAGTGCAATAGTTTTCGCAAAATATGCACCTAGAGAAAAAGTCACATCCCATGAAAAAATTTCCGCGCCTCATTGGGCTTCTTGGGCCCGCCCGTGCAATATTCCTGCCAAAGCTCGCGGTACAACGTCTCGACATTTCGCATATAGTGTTTCGCGTCCATCAGCCTCGATCCCCTCACAACCTCCCGCAATCCGCCGTGGAATTTCACAAGGATCGGCATAGAACCGGCGATGCGCGCCGCCTTTCTGACGTATTCCAGCCCGTTGGCGGCAACAAGCTCCGGCAATCCCGCATTTTCCAGAATGCTGGCCCCCATGCGCGCAGCATGCGTCGCGCCCTTCAGCGAAATCACGGGAACGCCCATCACCAGCGCCTCGCATGTCGTAAGCCCGCCGGTAAACGGCGTTGTGTCCAGCGCGATGTCGATGTCGCGATATTGTTCCAAATAATCGGGACTGTACGGGCGGAATTCCACTCGGTCCATGTCGATACCGACGCCGGAAAGCCTCGCCGTCGCCTCTTCCTCGCCGTCGGGCACCGAAGCGATTTTCCCTTTGATGACGAGTTTCGACCGCGGCACCGCTTCCAGCACGGAACGCCAAAGCACCAGCGTCTCCCTGCTCGCTTTCGCGAAATTGTTGAAGCTGCCGAAGGTCACAAAACCGTTTTTCTGCGCGGGCGGCTCAACGCCCGGCTCCGGCAGGGAACGCAAAATCGTCGGGTCGTAACAAAGATGGCAATCCTGAAGCCGCGCAAGCCGCTCAGAAAACTCCGGCGACGGGCGGTCCGGCGGCGAACAGTAGCCGTCGGTCAGAAAAAAATCGACCTCCCGAAGCCCCGTGGAGCCGACGTCGCCAATCCCCACGACCTGAATCGGCGCCGGCCGATAGGCGAGGATCGGAATGCTCGACCCTTGCGAATGCCCCGAGAAATCCACAAGAACATCCACATGATCCCGGTAAATGCGGCGCGCCGCCTCCATCGGCGGCAATTCATGAAGGTCGCGCCAGTTCACCGCGCTCCGTTTGAACCGCTGGGTGATATTGTCCGAAGCGCCGGTCATATAGCAAAACACGTTGAAGTCAAGCTTCGCGAAATTGCGGACAAAGGGCGAAAGGAAATTCGCGACGGCGTGCTCCCGAAAGTCGGGTGAAATATAGCCGATCCGCATTTTCCTGTCGGGCACCGACGAGGGCCGCGTATGCGGCATCGTAACCTTCGCGCCGAAAAAACTGTTGATTCCCTCGCGGCGTATGCGATCCGTCTGCCCCTCCGCGCGGTAATTCAAAAGGAACAGCGCCTTGCTGTAAAGCTCCTCCTTCGCCTGCGGATCGCGGACAATCCCCACCAGCTCAAAAAGATATTCCGCCGCCTCATCGGGACGCGCGAGAAGATAGCACGCGTCCGTCAGCATCCTCCCCGCGCGCTCCAGGATCGCGAGGTCGTAAGGCGCAATCTCGCCCATCCGCGACTGGCCGACATTCCAAAGCCGTTTCAGCACATTGATGGCCTGCCGCATCTCAAACCGCAGCGCGTGAAGTTCCCCCGCCACCAACAGCAGCCGAAAATGTCCCGGCGCAGCGTCCCAAAGACGGCGCACGATTCCCTCCGCCGTCTCCTCCTCGCCGAGGTAAAGCGACGCCTGCGCGAAAAGCGCCTGCCCGTCCACGTCGTCGAGATCGTGGGCGAGAATTTCCCTCGCACAGGCGCGCATGCCTTTGAAGTCGCCGTCATGGCAAAAGCGCGCAGCCGTCTCCAGCCATTCTTCCTTGCTTGTCTGTTTTGCCGATTCCATCTCTTCCACCGCCATGATTGCGCTAATTTTAACAATATATATTAGAATTTCTCCACGCGCGAAAAAAATCCTCTTTCCTGAAAAAGTTTTCCAGAACGCAAAGGAAAAACGCCTTTTTTCACGAATAAAAAGGATATATACAGAAAGGAAGGCGCAATATGGAAACAGGCTTGCTGAAAAGCAAAACATACTTGTACGCGACGGCGTTCTTCTCCGGCATGTCCGTCATGGCCGTCGAGATTGGCGCGAGCCGTCTCCTTGCACCGTATTTCAGCGCGTCGCAAATCGTCTGGACCATCATCATCGGCGTCATCATGATTGCCCTGGCTCTTGGCAACATCTGGGGCGGCCGCCTCGCCGACCGCGACCCGGATCCGGCGCGTCTTTACCGCCGCCTGATTTTCGCCGCGCTTTGGATCGCCGCGATTCCCGTGCTGGGAAAATACGTGATCGCGCTGATTTCCGGTCTTCTGATCGTCGCCGTTGAGACGAATCTGCTCATAGCGGCGGCCTTCCTGTCCTGCCTTGCGATTTTCGTCTTCCCGCTGCTTCTGCTTGGCACGGTCACGCCGTCCCTGGTCAAATACGCGACGGACAGTCTCGACGAGAACGGGCGCGTCGTCGGCAACCTCGGCGCGTTCAATACGGCGGGCAGCATCATCGGCACGTTCCTGCCCACCTTCGTGACCATCCCGGCGGCGGGCACGGCGGCGACATTCCTGATGTTCGCAGGCGTGCTTTTGGTATTGGGGCTTGTTTATTTTTTCAGCGCGGGCACGGGGAAACGACTCCGCACACTATCGCTGCTCACGTTCCTGCTTTGCGCATTGCTCGGCGCAAACAGCAGCCCCGCCTTTTGGGAGACGGCTTTGGCCTACGAGGGCGAATCGGTCTACAACTATTTGCAGGTCAAGGACGATGAGAAAACAACAATCTTCTCGACCAGCGTAATGTTCAGCGTCCAGTCGAAACGCGTCAAGGACGGCTCGCTGACCGGCATGTACTTCGACTACGCGCTGGCGGCCCCGACGCTGACGAAGGGCGGCGACATCCTGATCCTCGGCATGGGCACGGGCACCTTCGCCGAGCAGTGCCGCCGCTATTTCCCGTCGTCGAAATCCCTCGGCGTCGAGATCGACGAAAAGATCATCGCGCTGTCGCGGAAATATTTCGAGCTGCCCGAGGAAATCCCCGTCGTCGCTTACGACGGCCGCGCTTATCTCAAAATGGACAAGAACCTCTACGACGTCATCATGGTGGACGCCTTCCGAGACATCACGATCCCGTTCCAGATGAGCTCAGTGGAATTCTTCCGGCTCGTGGACCGGCATCTCGCCCCCGGCGGCGTCGTGTCCGTGAATCTCAATATGCGCGCAGGCGGCGCGGGCAATATCAACGAGCGGCTGATCGCCACGATTGCCGCCGTTTTCCCGGCCATCCGCACCGTAGCCGTCGAGAACGGCACAAACCTCGCGCTGTTCGCCGCGCGGGAGGAAGCGACGCTGGACAAATTGCCGCAGCTCGCGGGAAAATTGCAGGACAACGAACTGTCTGCGCTGATGCGCCATGTGGCTGCAAACTGGCAATCCCCGGCGCGGATCGGCGAACCGCTGACCGACGACAAAGCCCCGGTGGAGCTCCTCGGCATGCGGGCCCTCGACGGAATCATCCGGGAGGAGCTGCAATACTATAAAGGAATCTACCGACGCGAAGGATTCGAGGGACTGAAAAACGCCCTATAGTCAAAAACGCGGCGACTTCCGCAAAACAGCGCAGTCGCCGCGTTTTTTGTTTCCATTACTCGTCGCCGTGAAGTTTCCTGTGCTCCATATAGAGCTTCGTCTCCGAGACGATAACCGACGAAAGCATGATCAGCGCGATCAGGTTCGGGATTGCCATCAGGCCGTTCACGATGTCGGCAAGGATCCAGATCGCTTCGAGCTTCAGGAACGCGCCGGAAGCGATCAGCGCGATGAAAATGACCCGATAAGGCATCAGGCCTTTCGTGCCGAACAGGAAGACAACCGCCCGTTCGCCGTAATAATTCCAACCCAGGATCGTCGTGAACGCGAACAGCACCAGCGAAAGCGTCAGCACCACCGCGCCCGACGGGCCGAACGACGCCGCAAAGGCGCTGGCCGTCATCTGCGCGCCGACGGCGTCGCCGCTCCAGACGCCGGTGAAGATCAGCGCCAGGCCTGTCATCGAGCAGATGATGATCGTGTCGATAAACGTGCCCGTCATCGAGATCAGCCCCTGCTCCGCCGGCCAGTTTGTCTTCGCGGCGGCGGCGGCAATCGGCGCGGAACCGAGGCCGGATTCATTGGAAAACACGCCGCGGGCGATACCGTTCTTCATCGCCATCATCATCGTCGATCCGGCGAAGCCGCCCATCGCCGCATGGCCCGTGAACGCGTCGGACAGGATCATGCTGATGGCCGCCGGCACGTCGCCGATGTGCGCGATGATCATACCGACGCCCAGCACGATATACACAGCGGACATGAACGGCACGATCTTGTCCGCGACGCTCGCGATGCTCTTGAGGCCGCCCAGCGTCACCGCCGCCACCAGTATAGTCAGCACCGCGTCCGTCGCCACCTTCGAGACGCCAAAGGTCAGATTGACCGAATCGACAATCGCGTTGACCTGCGGGAACGTGCCGATGCCAAAGTACGCGACGAGGATACAGGCCGCAGCGAAAAAGGTAGCGAGAGGCCTCCACGCCTCACCCATACCGTTCAGGATGTAATACATCGGCCCGCCGGCCACCTCGCCGTTCTCGTCTTTCGAGCGATATTTGATCGCGAGAAGTCCCTCCGCGTATTTCGTCGCCATGCCGAAGAACGCCGCCATCCACATCCAGAACAGCGCGCCCGGCCCGCCGACCTTCACCGCCGTCGCGACGCCGACGATATTGCCCGTGCCGACGGTCGCCGACAGCGCCACGCAAAGCGACTTGAAGCTGGTGACGTCGCCCTCGCCGCGATTTTTTGCCCCGGCGATCAATGAAAGCGCCAACGGCAGCCGAAAGACCTGGATCAATCCGAGGCGCGCGGTCAGATAAATGCCCGTGCCGACTAGGAGCGCAATCAGCGGCGGCCCCCAGACGATCGAGTCGATGCTGTCCAGCATCGGAATTAAACCTTCCATCAATAAATCCCTCCTGTGTCCGTGTATAGTGGACAATAGTAATTAACACAAACAGCATTATAGCACATCTATTTTTGTCGTGCAAAAAAATAACGCTCTCGCTAAAAAACGCAGTCGATATTTCTTGTGAAACGCATCAAAGGCTTAAACTATCCATAGAAAAATTCAAACAGCCCTAACTATTTCAAGACGCTTTAAACCATGAAACGCTTCCCGGAGCTCCAAACAATCTGCCGTACTGTTTCCCGGGAACGTGGAAGACAACCGGAGCGATAGCATGAAAAGTATGCTTTGTCTCCGTTTTTGAAAAATGGTATAATTTGGCGTGTGCAAAAATGAGCGACGGCATTTGTGAAAGGAGCGTCAGCAGTGAGCAAGATAAAGAACAGGATGACCAAAAAAGCGGGGCGGATTGCCTCGGTATTCGGAGCTTTGCTAATCGGCGGCATCGTTTTGCCGGGCTTTGCGACAAACGCCGCCGAGGCCTGCACGACGGCGATCGTGACACGGGGCGCGTCCGCTGACGGCAGCGCATACGTCACCCATTCCAACGACGCCTTTTCCAGCGATCCGAATATCGTCTATGTCCCGGCAAAGGACCATGCGCCCGGAAGCATGCGGAAGGTCTATCCCTCCGCCATCGCATGGGACGACCTGCCGGAATACGCCTGTTTCTCGAACCCGCGCCTCGTCGCGCCGGAGCGCGCCGACGCCTACGCCTGGCCCGGCAAAGAGCGGACGAAACCTCTTGGCGAAATCCCGGAGGCTCCCCACACTTACGCTTATATTGACAGCGACTATGGCGTGATGAACGAGCACGGGCTGATGCTCGGCGAATGCACGAACGGTTCCCAGCGTCTGGAATATCTGGAGCCGAAACCCGGCCACGGCATTTTTTACGCGTCGGAACTTGGGCGCGTGGCGCTCGAACGCTGCCGCACCGCGAGGGAAGCAGTGCGCCTGATCGGCGACCTGATAGACAAGTATGGTCTTTGGGGTACGGGCGAGACGCTCCTTATCGCCGACAAGGACGAAGGATGGGTACTGGAAATGCAGCCGACGCCGTCGGGCGCAGGCGGATTTTGGATTGCCCAGCGCGTGCCGGACGGGGAATTTTTCGTTGCGGCGAACCAGTTCCGCATCCGGGCAATAAAAGAGGGCAGCCCGGATCAGATATTCAATCCGAGACTGCCCGAAATGCTGAACGAAATCGGTTGGGCGGCCTATGACAAAACAGGCGCCCTCGACTGGGCGCTTTCCATGAAAGCCGCGGAGGATTACCATCCGTATTTTTCCCTGCGCCGCGTATGGCGCGCCTTGAGCCTCGTCGCGCCCTCCGCGAAGCTTCCCGCGAAGGTGCGGAGCTGGGACACGGACGCATATCCGTTTTCGATTCGTCCCGACCACCCGCTGACGTTGACGGAGATCATGGAGCTTCACCGTGACGCCTATGAGGGGACGGAATATGACAGGACGAAAGATTACGGCGCGGGGCTGTTCGCATCGCCGTACCGTTACGGCGACAGCAAATGGGAGCGTTCCATCACGGCACGCAGTATCGCCTATACGTGGATCACGCAGACGAATGAAAAAAATCCGGCGCCGTTGATGTGGCTTTCGATGAACGCGCCCGCGGAAAGCGTCTATATCCCGCTGGCCGTCTCGCCGCTTCCGGACGCTTACACACAGACCGACAGGACGAAATACGACGCCGAAAAAGCATGGTGGATTTCCCAGCAGGTGACGATACTGACGCGCGGCTATTACAGCGCGCTGCACCCCGAAGTGGCGGAAGCCGCCCATCAGGCGGAAAAGCGTTCGATGACGCTGGTATCGGATGCGGCGGGGCAGTCGCCCGAGGAGTTCGCCGAGACGCTTCGCAAAAACGCGGAGCGCACCCTCGCGGATTGGAAAGCGCTCCACGGCAATCTTCTCGCCGCCCATGACGGCGATCACCATATCGACTACGACGAATCCCACCGCCCGCAAGCGGACAAGGTGGAAAAATATTGAACAAAATATTAATTTGCAAAAGAAAAGGCAGGAAGCGTGTTGTCTTCCTGCCTTTTCTTTTGCGAGCTATATCTGCCGTCCGGTCAATCTGTGTTGTGGTTTTATTTATTTTTCCCATAGGTCGCCCGCGCTTCCGCCGCCATCAGAAGCTCCTGCTCGCCGACGTTTTCATAGCGCAGTCCCATCTCCTGATTGTCCGTCCAAAGCTCGCACTGCGCCATCACCGTCTGCACCGCGTCCTCCATCCCTTCCGGCGGATAGCGGTGCTTTTTCAATAACTTCTTGATGAGCATCCGCATTTTCGCCCGCGCACTGGAGCGCTCCTGCCAGTCGATGGTCCGATTCTTCCGCAGCGCGTCCGTCAGTTCCTTCGTGATGGCGATCAATTCCTCGTTCTCATAAAAGTCCTTGATGGCGGCAGGCTTCGTCAGCGCGTCGTAAAAAGCCAGCTCGTCGGCAGTCAGCCCTAACTGCTCTCCTTCCTTCTGCGCCTCGGAGATTTGCTTCGCGAGCTTCAAGAGCTCCTCGATGACCTGCTCGTTGGTCAGCATCCCGTTCAGATAGGCGTTCATCACCCGTTGGATAATCTCGCTGAACTTCTCCGACTTCACCACGTTCGTGCGGCGGTAAATATGCACCTGCTCGGCAATCAGCCGTTTCAACAGCTCGACGGCGAGATTCTTCTCCTTCATCTTGGAGATTTCCTCCAGGAACTTCGGATCGAACAGGGAAAAGCCCGCTTTCACATCGGAAAAGAGATTGATGACGCCGTCGCTCTTGACGCTCTGCTTCAAAAGCTCATTGATGCGCTTGTTCATCTCCGGCAGGGAAATCTTCTCGCCCTCGCCTTGATGGGCGAGCCGTAAGACGAGCACGCGCACCGCCTCGAAAAACGCCGCCTCAAAGCGCAAATCCTCGGGTGCGATGGACGAGCAGAGGGAAAGCGCCTGATGCAAGAGCAGCGCTTCCTTGATGAAAGCGTCCTTTTCCTTGTCCTTTTCCCGCGCCACGATGAAATTGACCGCGCCCGTGATGACCTTTGCCCGCTCCAAATCCGTGCCGTTTGCGAATTTTGAGTAATCGTAACCGTGAAACATATCGCGGCAGACCGACAGCTTTTCGAGGAACTTCGGGTACGCGGCCTTGGCGATGTCGGTGTCGCCGTAGTTTTTCCTGTCGCGGACCGTGTAGTCGTTCATCGCCTGTTTCAGCGCCGAGGCGATCCCCACATAATCCACGACAAGGCCGCCCGCCTTGTCGCCGAATACGCGGTTCACGCGGGCGATGGCCTGCATCAGATTGTGGCCGCTCATGGGCTTGTAAACATACATCGTCGCCAGCGACGGCACGTCGAAGCCCGTCAGCCACATATCCACCACGATAGCGATTTTCAGCGGACTGCCGTTGTCCTTGAAAACCTTGGCCAGCTCGTCCCGGCGACGTTTGTTGCCGATGACCTTTCGCCATTCCTCCGGGTCTTTGTTGCTCTCGGTCATCACCACGGCGACCTTTTCGGTCCAATCGGGGCGAAGCTCCAAAATCCGTTGGTAAATCTTCATCGCAATGGCGCGGGAATAGGCCACGATCATCGCCTTGCCCGTCAGGAGATTGGCGCGGAAATTTTCATAGTGGTCTAAAATATCCGTGACGAGGGAATCAATCGTCTTGTCGTTGCCCAGCACGGCCTCCATCTTTCCGAGGTCGC
>CAMVJN010000065.1 GCA_947167825.1 uncultured Selenomonadales bacterium
GAAACGAAATGGGCCTCTACATCAAGCCCGACACCTACCCGGAGAAGGACAAGCCTTTCCGTTCCTATGAAGATTGAGTTGAAATCCGACCATTCTGCCTACACACTGTTTTTGACATTTGCCACGGCGCTTGCGCCCATCACGGACGGAGACGCCAATGACAGCATGAAAAATTGCGGCAAGGAAAAGAATTTCTTGCCGCAATTTTTTGCCTTTTTGCCGTTCATCCGGGAAATCCTTGGAGCGGCATTTTTGATTTACGCCGGAAACGTAACGGTAATCGTTGTACCTTTTCCGACTTCGCTTTGCAAGGCGATGCCAGCCTTGAAATACCCTGCTGCGTGTTTCACGATGGAAAGCCCAAGGCCGGTGCCGCCGGATTCTTTGGAATGGCTCTTGTCCACGCGATAAAAGCGTCCAAACACCCGATCCTGGTGCTCGGGCGGGATGCCGATGCCGGTATCGGATACTTTCAGTTCCCCGCCGTTTTCTGTTTTTCTGACCGATACGGTGACCGTTCCACCGGGGGCATTGTATTTGATGGCGTTTTCCACCAGATTATAAACGATTTCGTGGAGCAGGCGAGGAACGCCTTGCAATATATAGCTTTCTGCGTGCAGGTCGATTTGCACGTTGCGGCTGTCCGCGGCATCTTCAAGCTGCCGGACGGCTTCTCTTGCCGTTGCGCTGAGATCGACTGCTTCCATAGGCATTTCCAATCCCTCGTCCAGCTGGGACAGACGAATGATATCTTCGATCAGCGTCAGCAGGCGGGAGGCTTCTTTTTTGATGTGCCCAATGAAACGGGGCATATCTTCCGGCTTCACAAGGTTGTTCTCAATCAGGTCTGCGCTGGCGATAATGGAGGTAAGCGGCGTTTTCAACTCATGGGAAACATTGGCGGAAAACTCCCTGCGGGTGCGCTCGGCATATTCCTGTTCGGATATGTCGAACGCGAGAATAACAAGTCCCATGACGGTTCCGGCACTTTCGATGCGGCTGATGTCGATTTGATATATGCGCCCGCCGCGTTCCTCGCGAATGCTTATGTGCCCGGACTCCAGGGCGGCAGCCGTGGCGCGGTTCATGCTGTGGCTTCGCTCAATGGAAAGGAAATCCGCCCCGATGGAATTGCCCGCCGCCCCAAACAAGGCAGCGGCGGCCGGATTGATGCTGAGTATCTTTCCCCTTGCGTCAAGCAGCACAAGCCCACCTTTCATGTTTGCGGTGATATGCTCAAATTCATCCGTTTTTTGGCGGAGCTGCAAAAGCTGTGCATCAATTTGTTCGTGCTGCCGATAGATTTTGCTGAGAAGCGGGGACAATTCCTCGTAGGCTTCATTTTCAAGAGGATGCTCCAAGTCCACCTGATTCAGCGGCATAATAATGCGTTCCGACAACTGTTTTGCCAAAAACCATGACATGGCTGCCGCAAACAATGCAGCAAGGACAAACCACTGCGCGATTCCGGCGATTAACGCAAATGCCGTTGCATGGCTGACGGAAATGCGCAGCACGGTGCCATCGGGAAGCAGGCTCGCGCGGTAAATCGTCTTTTCCGTCAGTGTGGAGGAATAACGGGAGCTTTCGCCTTTGCCCGACGCAAAGGCTTCCCGGATTTCTTTGCGGCCCGCATGATTTTCCATAGCGGCGGCATCCGCGTCCGTGTCGCAGAGAACCGTTCCGTCCGCGTTCACCAAAGTAAGCCGCAGATTGCCGCTTTCCAGTCTTTCCAGATAGCCGCTGCCGTTTTCTGCGACTGCCGCCGCCGCAAGCGAAAGTTCACTGTCCAGCCGCTGTTCCTGCATATTCCCGAAATAATAATACAAGCATCCGAAAGCGATGGACAAGCTGATCAGCATCACAGCGAGCGAGGTGAGCAGAATCGATCGAAATATTTTCTTTGTCATTCTATTTTTTCCATTCTGTATCCAATGTGGCGCACCGTTTCAATCAACTCGCCGTATTTGCCCAATTTCTGGCGCAGCGTGCGGATGTGCATATCCACGGTGCGGGTTTCTCCCGCATAGTCCATGCCCCAAATATTCGAGAAAAGCTGATCTCTGGTGAATGCGATCCCCGGATGGTTCATGAACAGGCGAAGCAGCTCAAATTCCTTGTAGGTCACCTGTACCCGTTCGCCGTCAATCGTCAGGGTGCGCTCGTCGAGATGAAGGCCGATGCCGCCCATTGTAAGCTCGCTTGCGCTTGCTGCGGGGCGGCAACGGCGCAGCACCGACTTAATGCGTGAGATCAGCTCCATCACGCCGAACGGCTTTACGATGTAATCATCCGCGCCCAAGTCAAGGCTCTGGATTTTTTCATATTCCGTGCCTTTCGCAGTAGCCATAATGACAGGCAGATCGCTGAATTTTGCGGAAGCGCGGATTTTTTTGAGCAGCTCCACGCCATCCATGCCTGGGAGCATGACATCCAACACGACAAGCTGGGGACGCTCGCTCTGCAAAGCTTCCCAGAAAGAAGCGCTGTCCTTGAATCCTCTCGCTTCAAACCCGGTGGACTGGAGCGCATATACTTCTATGTCCCGGATGGTCGCGTCATCCTCTACACACCAGACCATATCTTGCCCTCCCTCCGGACACCCGTAACGGAATACAGCACCCGCTCGGCAATATTGGTCGCATGGTCGCCGATGCGCTCAAAGTATTTTGCGATCATCAGCAGATCCAAGGCATATTCGCCGTCGTCAGGATTTTTCGCAATCATTCCGATCAGATTTGCCTTTACATGATGAAAATATTCGTCCACAACATCGTCGTAAGCAATCACTTGCTTGGCAAGTTTCGTGTCTTGCTTTACATAGGCGTCCACGCTGTCTGTTACCATCCTGCTCGCCGCTTTTGCCATTTCCCGAAAGGGTCCGTGTTCTTCAGCCGTCCGGCCGTTCAAGAACGCGACAATTTCCACAATGTCCTCCGCCTGATCGCCGATGCGCTCCATATCCGTAATCATTTTCAGCGCTGCGGAGATTTGGCGCAAATCGCCGGCTACTGGCTGCTGCTGGAGCAGAATCTTCATGCAGAGGTGTTCAATATCCCGTTCCTTCTGGTCGATTTCCTGGTCGAGCGGGGCGATTCCCGCCGCCGTGTCGGCGCTGCCTTTTTCGAGGGCCGAGGCGGCAAGGGCGATCCCTTCTTCGCACATAGCCCCCATGCGGATCATTTCCGTATGCAGGAATGCAAGCTGTTCATCCAATCTGCTTCTCATTATCCAAACCTCCCCGTAATATAATCCTCGGTGCGCTTGTCCTTCGGCTGCGAGAACAGCGTTTCCGTGCCGCCGTATTCAATCAGTTCGCCCAGCAGGAAAAACGCTGTTTGATCGGAAATGCGGACCGCTTGCTGCATATTGTGGGTAACAATGATGATCGTATAGTTTTCTTTCAGTGAAATGGCAAGCTCTTCGATTTTTGAGGCAGCAATGGGGTCAAGCGCGCTGGTCGGCTCGTCCATCAAAAGCACGCGCGGCTCCACCGCCAAGGCTCTTGCGATGCACAGGCGCTGCTGCTGTCCGCCGGACAAGCCCAAAGCGTTTTTCTTCAATCTGTCCTTTGCCTCGTCCCAAAGCGCGGCGCCACGCAGGGACCGCTCAACAATATCATCGAGCGCCGCTTTGGAGGTGACACCGTGCGTGCGGGGGCCGTAGGCGATATTATCATAAATGCTCATGGGAAAAGGATTGGGTTTCTGGAACACCATGCCCACTTGGCGGCGCAGTTCCTTTACATCCACGCCGGAAGCGTAAATATCCTCACCGCCATAATAGACGCTGCCGGTGATTTTTACAATAGGGATCAAATCGTTCATGCGGTTCAATGTTTTCAGGAACGTGGATTTTCCGCAACCGGACGGGCCGATCAAGGCCGTTATGCTTTTTTCCGGAATCTCCATGCTGATATTTTTGAGTGCTTGAGAATTGCCATACCATAGGCACAAATCTTTGACAGTCATCCTGTTCATATACTGTTCTTCCTTTTGCAATATTTGCCCGTCAGGACGGTGCATAGATTGATGAAAACCGTCAGCGCTATCAGGAGCGCGGCAATCGCAAACGCTGCGCCAAATTCCCCTTGGTCTTTCGCATATACATACAAGGCGACGGTCAGCGTTGCTCCCGGGCGCATCAAGCCGTCCAAGACGCCGTGGAGCGCATGGGCGAACCCGGCTGAAAACAGCAATGCGGCGGATTCTCCCAGAATGCGCCCGACCACAAGAATGCATCCGGTAATCATTCCGTCAACACAGGCCGGCATGACGACCGTGCGAATTGTGCGCCATTTTCCGGCGCCGAGCGCAAAAGCTCCTTCACGGTAGCCTTGCGGGACCGTTTTCAAACTCTCCTGCGTCGTGCGCATAACGACGGGAAGATTCATGATGACCAGCGTCAGCGCGCCGGCCAACAAGCAGCTTCCAAGATGGTTGGAAAAAAAGAGCATCCCCGCTAAACCGTAAATGATCGACGGAATGCCGGCGAGCGTTTCCGCCGCATACTCGATCATCCCGACGATTTTCCTGTTGCCCGCGTACTCTGTCAGGTAGACGGCAGCGCCGATGCCAAGGGGCAGGACAAGGACCAGCGTGGCAAAAATGATGTAGATTGTGTTCAAGAGATTGGGGAGGATTCCGATGGTGCCCGACAAGTAGCTCGGCTCTGTGCTGAGAAACTGCCAAGTGATGCCGGGGATGCCGTGAAGCAAGACATAGCCGACAAGAAACAGTGCCAGCGCTGCGGTAAGCCCTGTGCAGAGATACATCAGGCCTTCCATCAGGCCGATATAGGTTTTCCTCTTCCAAGAAAGTTGATTTCCAAGCATAGCCCGCACATCCTTATGGAAACACCGAATAAGTCAAGGCGTGACTTGTTCGGTGTTTCTTTATATTTCGCCGCGGCTGCAATCGGGCTCCCTGTCCGCCTGTTTGCGGGAGACGGCCAGCCGCAAGGCCGGGCTCTATCCAAATTCCTCGTGTCATCGTTTAAGTTTTATTGGGAATTCGCCGTATGTC
The DNA here is from genome assembly GCA_947167825.1 of uncultured Selenomonadales bacterium. GTDB lineage: Bacteria > Bacillota > Negativicutes > Selenomonadales > Selenomonadaceae > RUG12372. Next base: position 5,025 of record CAMVJN010000065.1, read on the forward strand.
CCTTGAGGAAGAAATGCAAAGCGGCGTTGATGAGCATGATAAAGAGAAACAGGACGAGGGCAATCGAGAACAACGCTTCACGATGCAAGCCGCCGGAATATGCCATTTCGCTTGCTACCGCCGTAGTCAAAAAACGGACGCTTGCAAACAGGGAAGGCATATTCGCCACATTGCCGGATACCATCACGACTGCCATCGCTTCGCCGATGGCCCGGCCGACGCCCAAAACGATCGCAGCGCCCAGGCCGCTTTTTGCCGCCGGGACAGAAACCCTGAAATAAGTTTCCAAAGGCGATGCGCCAAGGGCAAAAGAGGCATCCTCGTATTCCTTCGGGACAGCTTCCAGCGCGGCCATGGAAACATGAATGATGGACGGCAGGATCATAATCGCCAAGACAATCATCGCCGCCAGCAAACTGGCGCCATCCGGCACGTTAAAAATTTTGCGGATGCCGGGGACCAATACCATCATGCCTACAAGCCCATAAACCACGGACGGAATCCCCGCAAGCAGACTGACCACGCTTTCCATAACGGTTTTTATTTTTGCCGGCGCCAGCTTTGCCAGATATACCGCAGTAAAGAAGCCAAAGGGGACGCCGATCAGGATTGCGCCCGCCGTGCCGTAGATACTGGACAAAATAAAGGGCAAGATGCCGTATCTGGGTTGCGATGCGGTAGGCGCCCATTCCTTACCGAGCAAGAACTTTGTGACGCCGATTTCGCGGATTGCGGGGATTCCGGAAATAATCAGATATACGGAAATGAGCAAAACACAGCCGACAGCGATGAGCCCCAGTACAAGAAAAATCCCGCAAATGATGTTTTCCGTCCAATCCTTTTTCTTCATGCCCGAACATCCCCTGTGCATCGGGAAACGGCGAGAACCGCCGCCTCTCCATATAATCATACGATTCTTTTATAAAAATGGAACGAAAATTTATAGGAGGGAAACGGCGCATATCATCAGCGGGCAGGGACAACACCGGCAGCGGCGATAATCTTGTCTGCCGCGGCGGAGGTGATGTAGCCAAAGAACTTTTGGGCGGTTTTGGAAAGTGCTGCGTCTTTTTTGGTAACCAGCACAAAAGGACGCTGCATTTTATAGCTGCCGTCTTTGATGGACGCTTCGCTGGGAGCCACCCCGCCCACGGAAATCGTTTTTACGCTCTTTTTGACGGATGCCAAAGAGGCGTAGCCGATAGCGTTTTGGTTTCCCGAGACAGTCGCGATGACGTCTCCCGTGGATGTCAGTTCCTGCTGATACTTGCAGGCGTCCTTGACGCCTGCGATGGATTCAAAGCCGTCGCGAGTGCCGGAGCCCGCTTCGCGGCCAATCAAAACGATTTTGCCATCGCTGCCGCCGACTTCGTTCCAGTTCGTGATTTCGTTGGTATAAATCGCTGCGATTTGTTCCAGCGTAAGATGCGAAACAGGATTTTCCGGATGGACAATCATGGCGATACCGTCATAAGCCAAAACCGTCTCGGTCAAGCCGTTTGCCTTTTCCTCGTCCTTTAGATGGCGGGAGGAAAGCCCGATATCACAGCGACCGTCCAAAACAGCCTGTATGCCGGAACCAGAGCCGGTGGGATTATAAGCAAAGGAAGTTCCCGGATTGGCTTTCTTAAAAGATTCGCCCAAAGCGCCGATCACTTTTTCCATAGAGGTGGAGCCGTCGGCGGAAACCGAGCCGTCCTGGTGTCCGGCGCATCCGGTCAATGCGGCGGCTGCCATCATGGCAATGAGAAGAACGTGGATACATTTTTTCATAACGCGGCACTCCTTTTGATTCAAGATTGTGTTTCCTTTACGCTTCAAAGCATAAATCGCGGGCGTAAAGTTAAAAAGGCAGGTATTGTAAAATCCTTGTCAAGCCTTGGCGGTATGTGCTGATTCCCGATACGGCAATCCACGGCAACGCCAGCTTCGAGATTTTGGCGGGGCAGTTCCGTTGCTAACGGAAGAAACGGGGCTGTCGCAGAAAGCGTTTTTCTTTCTGCGGACGCCCCTTTTTTGTCAGCGTTAATTTTTAGTCAATTTGCGAAACCCTTGTCCTGCAAGAGATTTCCTTGTACCCGTCTTTCTTATGAAAAAAATTGACTTAAAAATTTTTTAAGTCGATCTTTTATATGCGACAGCCCCGTTTTTTGCGGCAATATGCGGGATATGGTAAGATAGGCACAAGGGAATGAAGAAATCTGATAGAGAGGAAAATGATTCTATGGAAACATTGCGCGCACAACTTGCGGAGCTTTTCAGCCTGCACGACGACCGGGCCACGGAGGAGGAAATCACCGAGCGCATCCATTCCGGCGCGACGCTCAAAGGCTCGAATATGTGCATCCTCGTCCTCGCCATTTTCATCGCGTCCATCGGGCTGAACATGAACAGCACGGCGGTGGTCATCGGCGCGATGCTGATTTCGCCCTTGATGGGGGCGATTCTCGCCATCGGTTACGGCATGGCGGTCTACAATATCGGCTATGTGCGGGATTCCGCGAAAACGCTTTTGATCCAAGTCGTCTTTTCCCTGCTGGCGTCGGCGATTTATTTTTATCTGTCCCCGATTCACACGCCGTCGGCGGAGCTGATTGCCCGCACCGAGCCGACGACTTGGGACGTGTTGATCGCGGTGTTCGGCGGCTTGGCGGGCATCATCGGGCTGACCCGGGCGGAGCGAGGCAACGTCATCCCTGGCGTCGCTATCGCCACGGCGCTGATGCCGCCGCTCTGCACGGCGGGCTACGGCATCGCGCACCAGTCCGGGAAATTTTTCTTCGGCGCGCTGTACCTCTTTTTCATCAACGCGTTTTTCATCTGCTTTTCCGCCTATTTGGTGCTGAAAATCCTGAACCTTTCGCCGAAGGAGCGAATCGACGAGGCTCTTTTCCAGAGGCAGCGGAAATATTTGCTGACGATGGGCGTCCTGATTCTTTTGCCCAGCCTGTATATGGCTTGGCAAAGCGTGCGGCAAAATCTCGCGGACGTACAGGCGCAGGAATTTGTGCAGCAGAATTTCCGCACGGATGACTTGCAAGCGGTGTCCCATGTCCTGCGCGGCGAGGAAAAGGAGCTGGAAGTCCTGCTGTTGGGGAGGGCGCTGACGGCGGAGGAAATCGACAGCCTGCGGGAAAAGCTGGCGGAATATTCCCGCCTGCGGGGCGTGGAACTGAAAATCGTGCAGAACGACACCAGCGGCATGGTGCGGGAAGAAGACCTGCAAAACATCGTGGCGTCGGAATGGAATTCGGTGGGCGGCGCGGCCTTGGCGGACACCCAAGAGGAACTGAAAAAGTACAAGCAAAAAAGCCTCCGCTACGCGCCCGCCTACCAGCAGCAGGAAAAAGACCGGAAACTCCTGCGGGACATTTCCGCGAAAGCGAAAATCCTGTTCCCCTCGTTTCTTTCTGTCGAGGGCGCGTCCCTCCCGGCGGCGGACGAAAAAGGGAACCTGGCGTACCCGAAGTTCCTCGCCGTCGTGCGTCTGTCCGCGCCCATCGAGCCGGAAGAGGAAGAAAAGCTCCGCCAGTGGTTCGCGGCGGAGGCGGGAAAGCCCGTGGAACTTGCGATTTTCGCGGCGGAGGGCGAGGAGTGAGAAACGAAAATATAAAGATGAACGGTGGGGAAGCCAAACAGGAGGCAACGAAATGAAAAAGAGATTTTTTATCGCGTTTTTGGGTGTACTGGCGGTTTTGGGAAGCGTTTTGGGCCTCGCGGGGCAGGCAGCCGCGTCGCCGATACGCT
>CAMVJN010000066.1 GCA_947167825.1 uncultured Selenomonadales bacterium
TGCAGCGTACCGTGTCGCCCTGACGCGCGGGTTCCGTGAGCGTCGCCACGTTGTCTTTCGCGTCGAGCATGATTGCTTTGATCTCCATTTTCTCTGCCTCCATTCGTATCTTTTGTTCCCGTTCAGGTGATACTCCCAATGCTTATTATACTACAGGAAGGATAGGTTTGACAGAAAAACAGGAAGGCAGGCATCAAGGGGGAGAAATGATTCCTTGACGTCTGCCTTTTCATCGTCTGGGTCGGGAACATCGTCAAAGATGACTTTACCTTCAATTAAGTGCGGCAAAGTCGTCTCCGCCATCAGCCGTGCATCTGACGCATCGCCGTTTTCGTCATACTCCACCCTGTACAAACAGATTTAAGGAAACACTGATTAAGTCAATTCGTGCATCTGTCGAGGGATTTTTTCGACTGTCTAGGAAAAGCCCTCGAAGGCGTAGCATCGCTACGTCGAGAGGGATTTGACGACGACAGGCGGAAAAAGACCCGGCAGAGGCGCGGAGGGACTTATTCAGTGGTTCCTTAAGTTTCGATCCAATTCAAAATCCTGACGGCGAGTGCGTCAGGATTTTTACGCGGGGAGATTCTCATTCTTGCCGAACAGGGGGATATGCGGTATATAAAAAGGGGAACTTCAGGAGATGTTTTGGGGGCGATTGGACACCACGACAAAAAGCGAACCGCGGTCAGTTTTCGACTGTCAAGGCAGGAATTCCGTGAACTGTAACGAATCATTACGGAGAGGAGGAAAGCCATAATGGAGAAGAGTGATAAGCTTCGGCAAATCCTTATGGAAAGCAAGAACGTCGTTTTTTTCGGCGGCGCGGGAATGTCCACGGAGTCCGGCGTACCGGATTTTCGTAGTGCGAACGGGATATACAGCCAAAGGCTCCATCAGGAATTTCGTCCGGAGGAGATGGCGTCGCACAGTTTCTTCGTAAACCATACGGAAGCCTTTTTCGAGTTCTATCGCGAACATCGGATATTCCGTAATATTCAGCCCAACGCGGGACATAAAGCCCTGGCGGAACTGGAGCGTCGGGGCATACTGAAAGCCGTCGTCACGCAGAACATCGACGGACTTCATCAGCTCGCCGGCTCAAAAACAGTCTGTGAGCTGCATGGTTCGATTCTTCGCTGGCCCTGCGTCCAGTGCGGGAAGGTCTATTCCGTGGATTACGCCCTGCAGGAAGAAAACAAGCCCATCCCGCATTGCGAGGACTGCGGCGGCATCGTCAGACCGGGCGTCGTCCTCTATGAGGAGGGGCTGGATATGGAAGTCGTGGAAAGCGCCGTCCGCGCCATCAGCGAAGCGGACACCTTGATCGTCGGCGGAACGTCGCTGGTGGTCTATCCGGCGGCGGGATTGATTGATTATTTCCGGGGCCGCCATCTCGTGCTGATCAACAAGACGGAAACGAAGGCCGATGCACGGGCGGAGCTTGTTATCCGCGACGCCATCGGGAAGGTGTTGTCGGCGGCAGTTGCCTCAATCCGATGAGGAACAAAAAAGGGGCTGGCGCAGGATATTGCGGGCATGGGGTTCTCCAATGTCGGACTTGGCATCGATCATGCAATGGCGCACACGTTGAGCGCGCATGACGACACGCCTCACGGCGTTGACTGTGCTATGCTCCTGCCGCTGGCGATGGAATTCAACCTCCGTGATTCTTGTCCTTCTGTCTCTTACTTTTCCCCCGGGAATCGCTTCAATGCCTTGCTGTCGCTGTGCACCATTCCTGCGATCCGTCGTAGTTCGAGCCAACGTGAAGTAGGGCAATTCCTTTTTCATGACGATTCCTTTCAGCTTCCCTCGCTATACAGGCCAACTGTTCTCCACAACTTTTCGGGGATGGGCTTGTCCGCCAGTAGGCCGTGGATAAGCGTAAAATATTCCGGAAGGCTGTCCCGACACCACAAAATATCGATATGGAATACGTCTTTCGTAATGGCGGTGAGGTCGAACCCAAAAGCGTCCAACGAATACCGCATCTTGTTCGGCTGGCGGCAGGGTGCGCCGGATTTTCGGGTACAGCTTTTGCATAGGTTGCAGCCGCCGGAAGATAAGGATAAACTTTCGGGAACTTGCGCTTCCAGTTTCCGAAACCGTTCATCGGTGTCGAGCTTTACCGCAGACACGATGTCCCAACCTATTGTCTTGATTTTCTCTGCCGTATCTGCGGTCCGAATGGTTTCGGCGTCCAGACAGATTTTGGCACACAGTACGTTGATCCATGTGTAGGGCTCCAAAAATGTGTCCACGTCAAAAGACAGGGGAGGGCACGACCATAGGGAATCGTAGCGTGGGCATTCCCGGCAGAAGGCCATGAACTTGTCCCGGTCTTGGTATTTTTGCCGGAAACGCGGCATTTCGATATGATCGAATCGATATTCTACACTATATCCCATATTCTCGCCTCGCTCATCTTGAATATTGCACATGGTCTCCACGGGAATGCCTCGCAAAGAAGCCCGCACTTTATCAATATCCACGCCTCAATTGATAAGTTAGCTTCTACATTCCGCAAGTTGGCTCAACGATTTGTTTCAAATACGAATCATGAATTAAGAATTAAGAATGCGTTTCGCTCGGATGTATCGCTTTCCGGAAAATGACGCAGCAAATCCTTCGGCGCGACGTCCTTATGACGGTAACCGCTCGGATGTATCGCTTTCCGGAAAATGACGCAGCAAATCCTTCGGCGCGACGTCCTTATGACGGTAACGCTTGCGTCCTTTCGTTTTCTCGCCGTAATCGATGGCTTCGACGGGGCAGATGTGGAGGCAGCCGAGGCATTCCGTGCAGCGATGCTGCCAAACGGGATAACCGTCGGGACACAGGATGTTCCTCGTCGGGCAGATGCGCTCGCACAGCCCACAGGAGGTGCATTTGCCCGTATCGCAGCGGAAGTTTTCGTCAATCCGTTGCTGACGCTCTTTCCATTCCTGATGGAGACGACGGCAGGGCTTTTGCAAGAGCTGCCATGTGCTGTGCAACCGACGGTCCTTTATGGCTTGCGCTATGGACTTGAGCTTCCTCTCCGCCAGCCATGCCCGGATGCGGATGCGCCAGTCGGTGGCAGTGTCCCGCAGCGGCAGATAATTCGAGACCAAACGAAGATACCAGGCGGCGTCCAAGCGCAGATCCTTTCGAGAGAGAATCTTCTCCACGTCCTCGAAAAACGTGCCGAAATAAGGGACGCCACAGGTGGCGATGGCGAAAATATAAGGACTGCCCGTGACGGACAGACGTGCCAGGAAGGCTTCCGCCTGCAAGGGGAGCCCCATGTAATGCAGGGGAAAGACAAATCCGACGACATCGGCCTTTACGTCAAGACATCCTTCCACAAGCGCTTCCGGAACGGAACGAAGCTCCGCGTCCTGCAGCGCGGCCTGCAGGAATCTCGCGACATAGAGCGAATTCCCCGTCGCGGAGAGATAGTAGATGATCGTTTTCATAAGCACTCACCTTGTAAGTTCAATTCCAAACATTATACGCAAAGTATTGTTCCATGCAATTTTGCACCATGCGCAAGGGATTGTCAACGAAAGCATCCTATGCACTCGCGGCGGATTGAATCGCTTTCCATCGGCTGTATTTCCTCAATGAATATACGACGCAGGGATTCGGCTCTGCGTCTTTTTCTTTTTGGCAGGAATTCAGGAATCAGGTGTTGAATATAGATAATCCAGGTAGGAGGGAAAGTATTATGGGAAGCAAGTCAAATCTCATATTTCATCACGGGAAAATCTACACAGCGGATGCAGGGCGCACGATTGCCGATGCCGTCGCCGTGAAGGATGACACAATCGTCGCCGTTGGCAGCAACGATACCGTCATGGCGATGGCCGACGATCAAACGGAAACGATCGATCTTTCCGGGCGCCTGATGCTCCCCGGCCTCAATGACAGCCATGCACATCCATTCATGGAAGCCAGCCAGGTGAACGCCGTTTCCTTCAGTGAGGCACGGAACATCAGCGATTTGCTCGACGCGCTGAGGGCAAGAGCAAAGAACGTACAACCGGGCGAATGGATCCTTGGGAGTATGTCATGGCACGAGACACAGTTGACGGAGGGACGGCTGCCGACACGGGAGGAGCTTGACCACGCCTGTCCCGACAACCCGGTGAGCATCCCCCGGGGCGCACATGTCAAAGTCGCGAACTCCCGCGCGCTGGCAATCGCGGGGATAGACGCCGATACGAAGATAGCGGGAGGAGTGGTCGATCTCGACGCCTCGGGGCGCCCCAGCGGCATGCTGATGGACGCGGCGGCGGACAGGCTGACCGCATCGGAGCCGAAAGCCGACAGATCGAGATTCGGCGAGGCCGTGATCGCTGTCGCCAGGAAGCTGAACAGCTACGGCGTCACGACGTCGGCGGAGTCGGGAGCAATCGGGGCCAGCGCCGAGACCTCGGAATTCAATCTCCGAACCGTAAAGGCGCTTTGCGATGAGAAAAAGCTGCCGCTCCGTTTTTCCGCGTCCTTCTTTTCCACTTCGTATGAGATGGCCGCTCATGGCATCGCCGCTTTCGGTGAGAGTACGAACACCGACTTCTTCAAATTCCAGGGCTTAAAAGTGATGAGCGACGGCGGTGTGGAGAGCGCCAATCTCATCGAACCGTACGAGATCATCCCCGACGTCCAGCCCGATCCAGACTACCATGGTATCGAGGTATGGCCGACCGCCCGTCAGGACGAGCTGCGCCGCATCATGAACCTTTGCGCCGAGTCTCGTCTCCAGCTTCAAATCCATATCCACGGGGACAATTCCGCAAGGGCGATGATCCCGCTCTTGGCGGAACAGGGCCGGACAACCGACATCGGCAAGCTGAACTGGACGATATGCCATCTGCCCCTTGCAACGGAGGAAGAACTGGAAACGATAAGAAAGCTTGGTATCTGCGTCACCGTGCAGCACCAGCCCTATCTCCTCGGCGAGAATTACCTGCGGTATTGGGGCAGTGCCCGCGCCAACGCGATGGCCCGATACCGCAAAATGATTGACATGGGAATCCGAATGGGCGGCGGCACCGATATGCCCATCGATCCGCTCAATCCCTTTTGCTCGATTGAATGGATGGTCGACAGGACGACCATCACCGGCAAGGTGCTCGGCAAAGAGCATTCCATCTCTCTGGAGGAGGCTGTAGACCTTTGGACGCGCGGCAGTGCGGATTGCGAGGGCTGGGGCAGCATGATAGGCTCGATTGAGCCGGGCAAGAAAGCGGATTTCGCAATCCTCAGCCAGGACATTTTCACGATTCCTGTCCGTGAGATCCACAATACTGTTGCCGAGGAAACCTGGCTTGATGGAAAACGCGTGTATCGACGCAGCTAATTCTCCTGTTTACTATAGTCAAACAAAAGCATCGCCAACTTTCACGGCGATGCTTTTTTGTTTTTCGATTACGACTGCACCCAGAGTCTTTGGAAATTTTCGAGCTGGACGATGGCGTGGGTTATGATGTTTTTCAAAAGGTCGGGGCGCAGTTCGAGGATATTTTGCATGGAAGCTTTCGGAATGGCGAGGATTGTCGCGCGTTCGGACAAAACCTCGGCGGCGATGGACGCCTTGCGTTCCTCCAGCATGACCGTCTCGTTCAGCCACGCGCCCTCCTTGGCAATGCCCAGCGTACGGAACCAGCCTTCGCTGTCCTCGATGCTTCGGACCAGCTTTCCCTCCGCGACGAAGAGGTAATCCCGCGTCATGTTTTCGACGCGGTCGCCCTCGAAATAGGTGCGGAGTATGCCTTCCTGCATGAAAATCTGGATCGTGCCCGTATCCGTGCCCTGCAAAAGGCGTATAGACGAGACGGCATTAAGCAGCCGCGCCTTTTCTTCCTCCTGATAGGCCGCCTGCAGCTTCTTCTCGGTGCGAAGCCGTTCCATCAGATGTTCCCGGAAGGTGTCCAGGGTCTCGTAGCGATCCGTCATCATTTGCTGTAGCGCTAAAAGGTACGATTTCGTGATGCGGTCGCCCGTCCCCGCCGCAAAGGATTCTTCATCGTAAAGCATCATCACCTCGGCCTTGGATTTGCTGTATCGGAAATAGAGGCTCAGCTTCATGCTCTGCGCGTCCCAGGAATGCTGGGAAACGATAGTTCCATCCGGCGCGGCGGGCTGCGCCGAATAGGGCTTTTCCTCAGAGAGGAAGTCGTAGAAATCGAGAAAATGGTTGAAGGGCTTCCCGCCGCCGCCCAAAAAATTGTCGAAGCTCGCCCAGTCCAGGCAGGCGTAAGGCTTGGAAACGAGAAGCTGCTGGAACTGTTTCTTTACAAGGTTCCCCACCGTTTCGTCCTTGTCGATGGTCTGCCGAACGGGTACCATATGGAAAGGCCGCCAGGCGGTACCCCCCTGCGCCTGCCGGCTCGGCGCGATCAGACAGAAGCAAAGATCCCGGCGACGTCCCTCGACCTGAATGAGCAAGCCCCATGCGGTGGCCAGGAAAGCCATCAGCATCAGGCGGTTTCCCTTCGTTTCGTTCACCAGGTCGGAATACAGGCCGTTGGGGAATACGACACGGCAGCCCCTTTGCTTGTACGAATGCGCCGGCACGTTCTCCAGCTCCCACGGCAGCGGAGCGGGTTTCGGCACCGCGGCCAGAAGTTTCTTCCAGTATTCGTACATATTGGCTTCCATCTCCACGTTGTCTAGGATGGGCGGCGCAACGCTGCGCGCTCCTTCCGGCAGCCCCATCGCCGTGCGAAGAAGCGTCCGCACGTCAAAACGATCCATGATGATCTGCGCCGCCGTCACCAGCACCGCGTACTCGTCCCGTCCCGTGTGGAATACGAAGATCCGGAGCAGCCCGCCCTTTTCCACGTCGAACGGATAGCGGAGAGCCGCCGCCGTGGCCTGCCGCAGCATTTTATTGATCTCTTCCGGGTCGCGTCCCTGCAAATTATTGTAAAAGACGGTTTCCTCGTTTTGCCTTTCCTTAGTGATCACAGCCACTACCCGGTCGCCCATGTCGCAATAATTTGTCCTGAGCACATCCTGCTGCACATTGAGCTCACGGAGCGCGCGATTGAAGCTGAGCGGCGAAAGCGTCCCCTTCAGCTTGTAGAGCGTCTGCGTCAGAAAACTCGGCGACAGGAAGTTCCCGCGCCCGAAAAACCACGCCTCAAAAGGATTCAGCTCACGGATATAATCGATCCTGTAAGCCGAATAGCCTTTCTTCACTTGCGGGCCGTAAACTAAACTAAGCCGTATCTTTTCCCTCTCCGACAATTTGTCGAAGCGTATCTTGTTCTCCTGCATGATCGTTTTTCCTTTCTATGTCTAAAATGCCGTAAATCCTTTTTCTCTCCGAAAGAGAAAATCACTTTGATCCGTATTTCAACATATAAATTCATTGTATATATTCTATGTCTCTCTCTTTTTTCCTGCAAAAAATCAAACCCTGGCGCAGAGTTCCCCTTTTTTATTTGAGCCGCGCATGGTAGAATAAAGAGGCAATTTTGTTTGGGCAAAGGAGTATTTTTCATGATAGAGATTTTTGACGGCGCCACCGGAACGATGCTGCAGGCCGCGGGGCTGAAGCCCGGCGAATGCCCGGAGCTGGTGAACGTCGAGCGGCCGGAAATGATCGAGGCGATCCACCGCGCCTATATCGAAGCCGGTTCGATCATCATCACGACGAACACTTTCGGCGCGACGTCCTTGAAGCTTGCCCATTACGGCCTTGAAAACCGCGTTGCCGAAATCAACGCGGCGGCGGTGCAGGCCGCGAAGCGCGCCGCCAATGGGCGCGCAAAAATCGCGGGCGATCTCGGCCCGACGGGACGCTTCATCGAGCCGCTGGGCGACCTCGGCTTCGAGACCGCTTACGACGCTTATTTCGAGCAGGCAAAGGCGCTTGCCGACGCGGGCGCGGACTATATCATCATCGAAACCTCGATTGATCTGCAGGAAATGCGCGCCGCGCTTTTGGCAGCGAAAGACGCGACGAACCTTCCCGTGATCTGCCAGATGAGCTACAGCGAGGACGGGCGCACCGTCACGGGCACCGACCCGGAGACGGCGGCCACAGTGCTGGACGCCATGGGCGCGGACATCATCGGCGTCAACTGCTCCCTCGGCCCGGTCGAGCTCTTGCCCGTGGTCGAGCAGCTCGCGAAAAACACAGAGAAACCGATTGTCGTGCAGCCGAACGCGGGCCTTCCGCAGTTCGTCGACGGCAGGACGATTTTCCCGATGACGCCGGAGGACTTCGCCCATTGGGCGCCGAAGCTGATCGCGGCGGGCGCGACCTATATCGGCGGCTGCTGCGGCACGACGCCCGACCATATCCGCGCGATCGCCGAGACCGCAAAGACCGCGCCGAAACCCGTGCGTCCCGCTGTGCCGCGCGTTCTGCGCCTCTCCAGCCGTTCCCAGACCGTCGTCATCGACAAGAGCCTGCCGACGGTGCTGATCGGCGAGCGTATCAACCCGACGGGCCGCAAGAAGCTGGCCGCCGAGATCAAAGACGGCTCGCTGCTTTCCGTCAAGAAAGAAGCCCTCGACCAAGTCAAGGCCGGGGCGCGTATCCTCGACGTCAATATGGGCGTCGGCGGCATCGACCA
>CAMVJN010000067.1 GCA_947167825.1 uncultured Selenomonadales bacterium
TACGCCGAAAGTACTTGGCTGGAGACGGCCCGGGAGGCTAGGGAGCTGCCGGTTTGAAAAACGTCCGTGACAACACGGACGTTTTTTTCATATCATATTTTTATTTCAGGGAGGGGAGTTTATGGTTTCGGAAAAAATGTATGAACTGGGGACGAAAAAATCCACGATTCGGACGATTTTTGAATTTGGGCAGAAGCGTGCAAAGGAAATAGGCAAGGAAAACATATTTGATTTCAGTTTGGGAAATCCTAATGTGCCCGCGCCGGACTTTATAAAACAAGCGATTCTGGAGATACTGGATACTGTTTCCTCCGTAGATGTACATGGTTATACTGTGGCACCCGGAAATCCTGATGCACGGGAGGAACTGGCGAGAAGTATCAATAAAAAATTCGGGGTGCATATTTCCGGAAAGAATTTGTTTCTAACTTCCGGTGCGGCGGCAGCGATAACGATTACTTTCAAGGCCTTGAGTGAACCTGGCAATGAATTTATCGCGTTTGCCCCCTTTTTCCCTGAATATCAATGTTTCGTCGAGTCGGTGGGCGGGAAACTTGTAGTTGTTCCTGCTCGGACGGATGATTTTCAGATTGATTTTGATGCGTTTGAATCTCTGGTATCGCTTAACACGAAAGCTGTTATTGTCAACTCGCCGAACAATCCGAGTGGTGTCGTTTATTCCTTGGATACGATTCAGCGGTTGGCGGATTTGCTGCGCAGGAAAGAAAAAGAATACGGTCACCCGATATTTTTGATTTCCGACGAGCCGTATCGTGAGATCGCGTATGACGGTATTGATGTTCCTTATCTTACAAGATATTTCGAGAATACGATTGTTTGCTATTCTTACAGTAAATCCTTTTCACTGCCTGGAGAACGTATCGGTTATATTCTTGTTCCGGACGAAGTATCGGACTTTGAAAAAGTGTATGGAGCGATTGCCGGGGCTGCGCGCGTGTTGACTCATGTGAACGCGCCTTCGCTGTTTCAACGTGTTATTGCAATGTGTGCGGATATGAAGCCTGATCTTTCCGTTTATGAGAAAAATGGGAAGTTGCTGTATCAAGGGCTGCTGGATGCGGGATTTTCCTGTGTGCGGCCGCAAGGGGCTTTTTATCTATTCCCGAAAGCATTGGAGGAAGATGATTATGCATTTTGCGATCGTGCGAAAAAGTATGATCTGTTGCTTGTTCCGGGGACGGATTTCGGATGTCCCGGCTATTTTCGCGCTGCATATTGCGTAGAGACGCAAATGATTAAGCGTTCATTGCCATTTTTCAAGAAGCTGGCGGAGGAGTATCAATCATAAGCGGGCTTGACATTTTTTTTCACGGGTGTTATATTCTTTTCCATAAAGTGAAATGCGATGCGCGGGAGAAGTAACGGACGGAATCCCACAGAGAGCCGCGGGATGGTGCGACGCGGAGGAAGAAATTCGTGAAATACACCCGCAAGCAGCAGGCTGAATTTTTTAGTAGGCCGCGCCGGAGTGCTTCCGTTATCATGGGCTAGGGCATAGATTCTTTTGTGCCTGAAAAGAGAGACTTGTCTTTTGGCAAGCAGGGTGGTACCACGGGTTAGCAGCTCGTCCCTGTAGAGGGACGGGCTTTTCTTATTTTTCAAAAGATTTATTATGTGAGGAGGAGTTTCAAATGATTATCGTAATGAAGCCGGGGGCTACTGAGGAAAATTTGTCGCGCGTCAAGGAGAAAATCGAGCGTGCAGGATTGTCGTATCATCTTTCCGTCGGTGAAAATCGTACGATTGTCGGAGTAATCGGCGATAAGAAGATTATCGGCAGCATTGAGGAAAACATGAGTGTCTTGGACGGCGTTGAAAAGGCTGTCCGCATTACGGAAAAATATAAACTTGTCAGCCGCGAGTTCCATCCGGAGCCGACGGTCATCGACGTGCGCGGCTTCAAGATCGGCGGCGAGGAGCTGGCAATCATGGCAGGTCCCTGCGCGGTGGAGAGCATGGAGCAACTCCGCGAGGCGGCTGCCGAGGTAAAAAAAGGCGGCGCACAGTTCCTGCGCGGCGGTGCGTTCAAGCCGCGCACATCGCCCTACGATTTTCAGGGACTGGCCGAGGACGGGCTGAAAATGCTCCGCTCGGTGGGCGACGAATTTGATTTGCGTGTTGTGACTGAGATTGTTGATTTGAACGATGTGGAGCTTGTATCGAAATACGCGGATGTTCTCCAAATCGGCGCGCGCAATATGCAGAATTTCCGCCTTTTGCAGGCCGTCGGTCATGGGACGAAACCAGTGCTTTTGAAGCGCGGACTCTCGGCGACCATTTCGGAGTGGCTGAACGCCGCAGAGTATGTTATGAGCGCGGGCAACGAAAATGTAATGCTTTGCGAACGCGGCATCCGCACTTATGAGACGTTTACGAGGAACACCCTCGATCTTTCGGCGGTGGCGGCGGTCAAAGAGCTTTCGCATTTGCCAATCATCGTCGATCCGAGCCACGGTACGGGACGCTGGCAGATGGTGCAGCCGATGGCGCGCGCGGCGGTGGCGGCAGGCGCGGATGGCCTGATTATCGAAGTGCATCCGCATCCGGAGGTGGCGCTCTCGGACGGCGATCAGTCGTTGACACCGAAGAATTTCCGTGCGACAATGGACGAGGTCAGGAAGATTGCCGCCATCATGGGGAGAAAATAAATGGCAAATCTGAATGTCGCCATTATAGGCGTCGGTCTCATTGGCGGCTCTTTCGGTCTAGCGCTGAAAAGCCGCCTGGGGGACGGCGTGCATATCAAGGGCCTTTGCCGCACGCAGGCGTCGATGGACGCAGCGGTGGCGCGGGGGGCAGTGGACGAGGCTTCGTCGGATATTGCGGAGGTTGTGAAGGACGCCGATGTGATATACCTGAGCACACCAGTGCTTCAGATCGTGCCGATGGTTGAAAAGCTTCTGCCTTTCGTCAAGGAGGGCGCGGTGCTGACAGACGCCGGAAGCACGAAGTCGTACCTTTGGGACTCGATTCGTCCGCTATTGCCGCCGCATGTCTATTATGTTTCCGGCCATCCAATGACGGGCAAGGAAAAAAGCGGCGTCGAGGCGGCAGACAAAGACCTCTTTCTGCATAAATGCTATGTCGTTTTGGAAGAGACCACTGCGCCGAAGGACGTCTATGACAAGGTCGTGAATCTGATACGCCTGACGGGGGCAAACTTGACGACGCTTTCCACGGCGAAGCATGATCGTTGCGCGTCGCTGATCAGTCACGTTCCGCATATCACCGCCGCTGCGCTGGTGACACTCCTTTCGCAAAATCCGAAGGACGATGAGGACAGCCTGAAATTGGCGGGAGGCGGATTCAAGGATACCACGCGTATTGCTTCGTCCAATGCGGATATGTGGGCGGACATTTGCATGACCAACGGTGCGGCCATTGAGGCGCATCTTGCGCAAATGCAAAAAATATTGGGAGAAGTCGCTGACGCTGTCCGTCGTAAAGATCGAACCGCTGTGCACGATTATTTTGCCGCGGCGAAAAAACGGCGCGATAATATCCTGCATGAGACGGAGAAAATGTTTGAGATATAAATATTGTGTAAAGAAAAGCTGCGTGATTCGGTGGCCACGGATCTGTCACTATATAGATTGACAAGAGACGCATAGGATTGTATAATATTACTCGCGCTGTAAACGGGATTGTCGTTTTGGCGCGGTTGCGGCCCGGTAGTTCAGTTGGTTAGAATGCCGCCCTGTCACGGCGGAGATCATGGGTTCAAGTCCCATTCGGGTCGCCATTTCCATATTATTGCATAAGGCGACATAGCCAAGTGGTAAGGCCGAGGACTGCAAATCCTTTATCCCCAGTTCGACTCTGGGTGTCGCCTCCAAATTGCATATTGCGGAAGGCTCCACGGTTTTCGCGGGCGTCTTCTTTTGGTCATCGCCGTTTCGTCGGCGTGTTCTTTTCGGCGACATAGCCAAGTGGTAAGGCCGAGGACTGCAAATCCTTTATCCCCAGTTCGACTCTGGGTGTCGCCTCCAGAGAATGAATCCCGGAGCGGGGCTCCGGGATTTTTTTTGCGGAAAGGGAGGATGGAAATGGACGCAAGACTGCCAATCGCGGTGTTCGATTCCGGCATGGGGGGCGTCAGCGTGCTTCGCGCGCTCCGTGCGCTTTTGCCCCGGGAAAATTATCTCTATTTCGGCGATTCGGCGAACGCGCCCTATGGCGTGCGTCCGTATGACGAAATTTTGGCGCTTTCCCGCGCTGCCGTCGCGCATCTTGTCGGCGAGGGAACCAAGGCGCTTGTTGTTGGCTGCAATACGGTGACGAGCGTTGCGGTGAAGACGCTCCGGGCGGAGAATCCCGGCCTGATCATCGTCGCCACCGAGCCGGCCGTGAAGCCCGCCGCTTTGGCGAAGCCCGGCGGCACGATTCTTGTGATGGCGACGGACGCAACGGTGCACGGCGACAATTTCCTTTCCCTTGTCCACCGCTACGGGGACGACGCGAAAATCGTGCAATGTCCTTGCCCCGGCCTGATGGAATTCGTCGAGCGGGGGGAGACGGATTCGGATGCGCTTCGCGCGTACTTGCGGAAGCGGTTCGAGATCTTGGGCGGCGCGAAGCCTGACAGCGTGGTGCTCGGCTGCACTCATTATCCGTTCGTCAGCGGCGCGATCCGCGCTGTGCTCGGCGAGGACGTGACGCTTTTCGACCCGGCACCCGGCATTGCGCGGCAAGCGAAACGAAGGCTCGCGGCGGCGGGGCTTTTGAACCCGCAGGCAGGCGAAGGGGAAATCCGTTGGGAAAACAGCTCCACGGACCCGGGCATGATCGAGCTGGGGAAAAAACTGTTGCTTATGGAATAAAACAAAACGATTTCAGAAAATTATAAATTGACAAACGCACTAAAATACGGTATGCTGATTCTCAAGACAGGGATTTTTCACGTCTTGGGATTTTTTATGTTGAAAAAGGAAAGGGGTAGGAAGAATGAACTTAAACGAAGAAGCTCTCCAAGTCCATAAGGAACACAACGGAAAACTTGCGACGGTGCCCAAAGCAAAGCTGGAAAACGCGCATGACCTGAGCGTGCTTTACACGCCGGGCGTCGCGGAGCCCTGCCGGAAAATCCGCGAGGAAAAGGACCTTTCCTTTGATTATACCTGCCGCGGCAATATGGTTGCGGTGGTGTCGGACGGCACACGCGTTCTCGGTCTTGGCAATATCGGGCCGGAGGCGGGCATGCCGGTCATGGAAGGAAAGTCCGTGCTTTACAAGGCGTTCGCGGACATCGACTCCGTGCCGATTTGCCTTGACACGACGGACAAGGACAAATTCGTCGAAGCGGTCCGCTTTTTGCAGCCGAGCTTTGCGGGCATCAATCTGGAGGACATCGAGTCGCCGAAATGCTATGACGTTGAGGATGAGCTGATTGAGTTGATGGACATCCCGGTGTTCCATGACGATCAGCACGGCACGGCGATCGCTTGTGCGGCGGCGGTGACGAATGCGCTCCGCTTCGTGAAGAAGGATTTCCGCACGGCGCGTATCGTTATCAACGGTGTAGGGGCGGCGGGCTCGGCAATCGTTCGCTTGCTTCTTTCCCTTGGCGCGGAAAATATAGTCATGGTGGACGCGATGGGCATCATGTACGACGGCATGGAGGCCGCCGCGTTGAATCGTATTCAGCTCGATTTGATCAAGCGCACGAATAAAGATAAAATTCGCGGAAATCTGTTTGATGCCGCACGAGAAGCGGATGTGTTGCTGGGGGTGTCGCGTCCTGGACTTTTCATTCCAGAAATTATCCAGAGCATGAACAGCGATTCCATTGTTTTCGCGATGGCGAACCCGATTCCCGAGACAAGCTATGACGCCGCGAAGGCGGCGGGGGCGAAGGTTGTCGGCACGGGCCGCTCCGATTCGCCGAACCAAGTCAACAACGTGCTTGTATTCCCTGGCCTGTTCCGCGGCGCGATAGACGTTCGCGCGCGCAAGATCAACGAGGCGATGAAGCGTGCGGCGGTTCACGCGATTGCGGATCTGATTCCTGAAGATGAGCTGCGCGAGGATTATATCATTCCTGGCGTGTTCGACCCGAAGGTTGCCCCCGCGGTGGCCGCTGCTGTCGCGAAGGCTGCGATGGATACGGGCGTTGCACGTATCAGCGTCGATCCCGAGGAAATCCGCCGGCGCACGACGGAGCGCACGGCGAAGCTGCGTGAGTTTATCAAGACGCTTCCCTGATTTATATTTCTATGCAAATGTGGAAAGGCCGTTGCGGGTGTATGCTCGCAACGGCCTTTTTTGTATATGGGTGATGGGTAAAATGACAGAACTATCATGTGTTCATTGGAAAACTGCCTATAGAAGAGCAAAAAGGGACGTGCCGGCTTCACTCCTTTGTCATGGCTAAAAGCTGGTCCCGGATTTCTTTGATGGGACGGTACATGGAGCTGTAGTCCACCAGTTTCCGTGCACGCAGGAGCTCGGTCATTTCGGCGAGGGGGTCGTAAATGGGTTTCAGGGCGAGGTTGCCGATGACGCCTTTCAGGGCGTGGGCGGCCTCGAAGGCCGTATCCAAATCCCCTTCGTCCAGTGCATGACCGAGTGTCTCGAAGTATTCATTGGAAATTGCCATTGAAATCATTTTGAAAAAGAAGATTTCGTTGTTCATACAGCGAGTAAGTCCCTCTTTGGGGTCAATCCCGAGTTCCAGCATTTTTTCAAGTGTCAGCATAACAATATCCTCCTGTTTTCAAAATTTTATGTTTGCCAGTTTTTAATTCCGTGTTACAATGATGCTGAGAGCGTAAGATATTTCGTGAGGGTGTTGTGGAAATGAAGAAGATTTTGATTGTCGATGATATGATTGTCACTTTGATGATGACCGAGAATATGCTCTGCGGTCATTATATCACTTTTTGTGCTTCTTCGGGACAGGAAGCGATAGAAATTTATCATCGCGAATCTCCCGATATGGTGCTTTCAGATCTTCGGATGCCGGGCATGAGCGGTTTGGAGCTTCAGCAGACGCTCCAGAAAGAAATGCAGAAAACGATTCCGTTTATGTTCATGACGGCGGATCATGACGAGGACACCGAGAGCATGGGATTTGAAAATGGCGCGATGGACTTCATCCGCAAGCCGTTCCGTCCGGATGTGCTGCTTCGTCGTGTTGCCAATATTTTGCAGACGGTGGACCAGATCGAGGGATTGAAGAAGCATGCAAGTACTGACGCCTTGACCGGACTTCTGAATAAGGCGTCGGTGGAAGAGGAATTGAGACAGGTTTGCTCCCAAGCGAACGGCGCGCTGCTGATGATAGACCTTGACAGCTTCAAGCCGGTCAATGATATTTATGGTCATTCGATGGGCGATAAATTGTTGATGAGTTTTTCGGATATCCTGCGCGCGTCGGTGCGGCCGGATGACGTGCTCGGAAGAGTCGGCGGGGACGAGTTTATCGCGTTTTGCCACGGGATGCTCGATGAGCCGGGCATTGCGAACAAGGCGGCGTCCATCAATGTGAATGTTGTGAAGGCGGCACGGGAGTTGATGGGGGCGGATATGTCGATTCCCATCGGTGCGTCTGTCGGCTGCGTTTTCGTGCCGCAAGGCGGAACGGATTTTTCGGTTCTTGCCAAAAAAGCGGACAAGGCGTTGTATGAGGTCAAGCAGAACGGAAAGCACGGCTTCCATGTGTACAATGAGGAACAGGAAGAAAGCGCAGCCCAAAAGTCTGCATCCCTCATAGATCTGGAAACGGTGCTTGAAGAGAGAAGCCCCGGCAAGGGAGCGATGAAAATTCCGTTCGAGGAATTCCGCGTGGTATACCGTTTCCTGAAGCGGACGCTGGGAGTTTTTAACAAGTCAGTATCGCTGCTGCGGTTTTCGTTGCCGAAGGGAACTACCTCGGCGAAGGAGGAAGCGTTTTTATCGATGCTTTGCTCTACGTTCCGCGGGGGGGATGTGGTCACGAAAAACGGCGGGCAAATTCTCGCGTTATTGGTCAACACGAGTTTCCCGAATCTTTCCCATGCTGTCAATCGGTTCCGGCAAAACTGGAAGGAACAGTATGCGGATTTGGATTTTGAATATGATTGGATGGTTCTGGAGCCATAACAATCATCAACGGCAGTGCAAAATCGCCGCACGGAATCTTTTCGTGCGGCGATTTCTTGTGGCGGTGCGGCTCGAATCAATGCTTGCCAATAAGCTCCGCCAATGTACGGTAGATTTGTTCCGGCTCCACGGGTTTTTCCAGATGCGCGTTCATGCCTGCTTCAAGAGAGAGTTGCACGTCTTCGTCGAAATAGTTGGTCGTCATCGCGATGATGGGAACGGTTTTTGCGTCGG
>CAMVJN010000068.1 GCA_947167825.1 uncultured Selenomonadales bacterium
CTTGTCCCGGACAAAATGCGTCGCCTCGAAATCGATCAGCACGTTCATTTTCCAATGGACGAGCAAACCGATGCTGCTGATTATGAGGACGAACACGGCAAAGGACAGGACGAGCCGGGCCGCGAAGCTGAATATGTTTTTGCCTTTGCTTGCTCCCGCTTCGTTATTCAACCTGCTCGACCCCCCTTACCAGCCAATTCATGTGAACCCTGAGGTATTCGTTGCTGAGGATTTCTTTCTCGTCGCACCGCTTCACGCCGTTGTTGTCGTAGATTTCCCCGCCGTAAATCAGGCGCTCGCCCTTGGAGCGATCCCGGACAGAGCGTGTGACAGCCTCCCTCGCCCTGGGCGACACCCGCTCGCTTAAAGGCGCCACCGTCACGATATGCTCGAGAAAACCCTGCCAAAGATAATTGTTCGCGTTCGCCATGCGTCCGGTGCGGACATGCCGGCTCAAAAGATTGTAGTAAACCGTCCGCCAATCCGACTGCACGGCGGTCAGGCAGTGCTCGTGCTCCGGATGCAGCTCATGGGCGTCGATATAGTCTATGCCCCGGTTCTCGGCGGCATCCGCCACCGTGCGCCCGTCCTGCTGATAAGAGAGCACGTCCACGTTTTCCATCGTCAGGGCATCCACCGCCGCGCGCTCCCGATCCGGCGTGTTCCAGTCGCCGGACCACGCCACCTTCACATGCGCCGCCGGATTCGCACGCTTCACGCCGATGGTGAACGCGTTCAGTCCCCGATTGACCTCCACGCAGGGAAACGGCGCCACATAGCCGACCATGTCCGTCTTTGTCTGGAAGCCGGCAATCAGGCCCGCCAGATATTGCACCTCGAAAAGCCGCGTCGAGCACGACATCATATTGTCCTCGGAAAACTCAGTCGTCTGCAGAATGAATTCAATATTCGGGTACTGACGGAACAGCTCGCGCATCTCCGGCGGGTACCGATGCCAGGTGACGACGACTCGCTGGACGCCTTGCGAAACAAGGCTGTTGAGAATCTTCCTGTATTCGCCGATGGAACGGAGCGCGTTTTCCTTCACGATGACGTCCATGCCCAATTCTTTCGCGGCGGCATTCAGCCCCTCGTACTGCACCTTGTTCCAGCCGTCGTCGTCCTTCGCTCCGCGCATGACCAGGCCGATCTTCGGGCGCGGCTGTTTCGGCACGGTATGGAACTCGACCACCGAGACGACGATGCAGAGCAGCACCATGAGTGCGACGCCCATGATGAAACGGCGCTGGCGTTTTTCCAGCCGCTTCTCATCCGATCTGTCCATGCTTCGTCCCTCCTTCCTTTGCCTCGTCAATGCGATTCGACACAATGACAAAAGGCGCATAAATGAAGAGGTCGAGGACGAACACCACCAGATGCAGCACGCCTCCCATCAGGGAGCCGGTCCCGAGCACACCGCTCAAAATCACCGGCACGGTGCCCGCCGTGGCGAATTTGAACACCGGAACGACGCCCCATGAGATCGCGGCCCAAGCCACCACTGTATTCGCCAGCGGGGCCATCAGGAAAGGCAACAGGATCGCCGGATTCAGCACCACCGGCAGGCAGAAGTAAAACGGCACCGAAATATTGAATACCAGGAACGGCAGCATGAACCATGTGATGTTCCGCAAACGGCGGTTGGCGGAAAAGACCAGCACGGAAGCCGCCAATGCCAGCACATGGACGTCCGCCGTGCGGAAAAATTCGCTGGTAAAGACGAAACCGCGCACCAGGCTGTCTCCCGGCCGGAATACGGCGGCAGCCGCCGACGCTTGGTTCGCGAGCTGGGCGGGCCAATAAGCGAAGTCATGGACGAGCTCGATGAAGCCGTCCCCGAACAGGCCGCACCACCAAAGCAGCCAGGTCGCAAGCTGGTACAGCAGCGCAAACGGGAGCGTCTGCGAAGCGGGGCGGAACACCGAAGTGACAAAGCTGTCGAATTCGCCGTGGAAAAACACGAAAAGCTGCGTAGCCACGATGCAAAGCAGCAGGAACGAGACAAGCGTCAGGGCCGCCGGAACGCACCGCTCCAGCGGCTTCGCCACCCGCTCGGGCAAAGACTCCGGCACACGCAGCCGAAGCTTGGGAAAACGATCGAGCCACGACAGGATGCGTGCCGACAGCGCCCCGAACAAGTAGGCCGACGGCACCCGGAGCGGCGGATGCCCGAACACTTCCGCAGCGCCGGGGCCTACCTCCGCCTCCATTTGCATGAACATAAAAAAGCCCCCCAGCGCGCAAAAAGCCGCCAGGGACTTGTCCCCGCCCCATATTTTCGTAAGCTGGATCGCCAGCGTCATCGTCAGGAAAAACAGCAGCAAGATATAGCTGATGCCCATAGCCTCCGAGAAAAGCTGCGCAAGGCGGTAAAAGGCCGTCGCACGGTATTCCTCGCCGTACAGCCCGCCAGTGATGGCCGCACCCAGTCCCATACCGTTCCCGCCCATGACCGGCCCCTCGGGATCGAGAGCCGCCCATTGGATAATACGGAAACCGTACAGCACAATCATGAAGGGGATCAGCCGATAAAACGTTTCGCGGATCGCAGTCATGTACTTGTTGCCGGAAAGCCGCCCCGCCCACGGAATGAACGAACGCTCCACCCAGTCAAAGAACTGCTCCAAGCCCTATCGCCCCCTTCCGCGCACCGCGTTTTTCCGTCACTTTTTCCCCAGCAAATCTGCCAGCGCCGGGTCGTCCAGCGCCTTGATGAGCAGCGCCTTGTTCACTCGCTCCACCAAATCTTTCGGCATGAACGGCTTTTTGATGTAGTCCTGCACGCCCATCATGCCCGCCTGCATCACTGTGTCCCGATCCGATGAGGCCGTCAGGAAGATTACGGCAATGTCCTTCATGTCCTCCCGCTTCCGGATAATTTCCAGCGTCTTCAGCCCGTTCATCACCGGCATCTGGAAATCCAACAGCACCAAATCGACCTTTTCCCGCTGCAAAATATCAATGGCCTTCATGCCCGAATCGGCGAGAAGCACCTCAATATCCTTCATATCTTTTTTTAAAATGAATTCCGCCATCTTGAGGTTCATATCGTCGTCGTCCACGATCAAAATCCTTGCCATTGCGCCTTCCTCCGTTCTATTTCTCGCAAAACCCATATAAAATATTTCGCCATATTCTTTTGTTTTCCTGCCGACGGGAAAATTTTTCTCTATTCGGCGTTTCCTAAACAAAAAACCCGGCCTTGCGAACAAGACCGGGCTGCTTTGCTGTATGAAATTACAGTTTCTTACTTCTTGACGACATTCGCCGCCTGCGGGCCGCGCGCGCCCTCGACAATCTCGAACTCCACTTCCTGGCCTTCCAAGAGCGTCTTGAAGCCCTCGTCCTGGATCGCGGAGAAATGGACGAACACGTCGCCGCCATCCTCGCGCTCGATGAAACCGTAACCTTTTTCCGCACTGAACCATTTAACTTTACCGACCATAACTGAAACTCTCCTCCTATAAAACATGATGAACGCAATGTTCTCCCTAAAACTAGTTCATATTATAGGCGTGTTCAATGGTCGTGTCAAATAAAACTGAAAAATGTTGCAACTGTCACATTCGAATACAATTCTTCGGTTAGGAGATTTTTCCCATGTCGGTTCACTTCATAGGACTAAAATGAAAACAATGCATCACAAAATTTTGGACAGGAACTCCTGCATCCTTTCTTCCTTCGGATGGCTGAAAATCTCCTCCGGCGTCCCCTGCTCGAGAATCACGCCATAATCGACGAACAGCACCCGGTCGCCCACCTCGCGGGCGAACCCCATCTCGTGGGTCACCACTGCCATCGTCATGCCTTCCCGCGCCAATTCCTTCATGACTTCAAGAACTTCCTTGACCATTTCCGGGTCGAGGGCCGAGGTGGGCTCGTCGAAAAGCATCACCTTCGGCTTCATGGCCAATGCCCGCGCTATCGCCACGCGCTGCTGCTGGCCGCCGGAAAGCTGCTCCGGATACGCCGCCGCGCGGTCGGCCAGTCCGACCTTCTTCAAAAGCCGGAGCGCGTCCGCCTCCGCCTCTTCTTTGGGAGTGCCGCGCACTTTCATCGGTGCCAGCGTGATATTGTCCATCACCGTCATGTGCGGGAACAGGTTGAACCGCTGGAACACCATGCCGACCTCGGCGCGGACCTTGTTGATATCCGTTTCGCCCAGCTTCATGCCGTCCACGACAATCTCGCCGCTCGTCGGCTCTTCGAGATAATTGATGCAGCGAAGCAACGTGGACTTTCCGCTGCCCGACGGGCCGATAATCACGACAACCTCTTTTTCCGCGATATCGAGATTGACGCCCCTCAGCACCTCGACGGAACCGAAAGACTTTCTCAAATTCCTAACGCTGATCATCGATCTTGTACCTCCGTTCGAGCCATGCGACAAGCCGCGAAATCGAGACCGTCATCACCAAATAGATGATCGCGACGCAAAGCCAAATTTCCAGCGACGCGTATGTACGCGCGATAATCAGCTGGCCGCGCCGCGTCAGTTCCTCGAACCCGATGACCGACACCAGCGACGAATCCTTCAAAAGCGCGATGAACTCGTTGCCCAGCGGCGGGATCACTCGCCGCGCCGCCTGCGGCACAATGATATAGCGCATCGTCTGCGCCCAGGTCATGCCGAGAGAGCGCCCGGCCTCCATCTGCCCCGCATCGATGGACTGGATGCCCGCGCGGAAAATCTCGGCCACATAAGCGCTGCTGTTGATGCTGCAAGCCGCGATGGCCGCCACGAACGGATTGATCCGCTGCCCGGTCACCACGGGAAGCGCGAAATACACGAGAAAAATCTGGACCAAGAGCGGCGTCCCCCGAAGGAAATCGACGTACACCGCCGCAACCAGATGAACAACACGATACGTCGAGATACGCGCAATGCCAACGAAAAGCCCTATGATAATACCGAGCAGCACAGAAAGCGCGGTAATCTTCACCGTCACAACCGCCCCGGTCAAAAGAAGCGGCATCGCCTGCGCCATCAGCTCAAAATTCATTTCCAATCGCGTCACCCACTTTGGAGAATAAAACAAAATTTAATCTATTATATTTCAACGCAATCAAATAAGCAACAAAAAACCGCGCAGAACGCGCGGTTTTTTAGAATCGGTTTTCTACCGCTATTGCAGCAGGCTCAGGATGCCGGAGCTGTTCTGATTCGCCTGCGCCAACATGGACTGCGCGGCTTGGGCAAGAACGTTGGCCTTCGTGTAACCGGTCATTTCCTTCGCCAT
This sequence comes from uncultured Selenomonadales bacterium, assembly GCA_947167825.1. GTDB lineage: Bacteria > Bacillota > Negativicutes > Selenomonadales > Selenomonadaceae > RUG12372. The sequence goes on from CAMVJN010000068.1 coordinate 5,241, forward strand.
GTCCGCGTCGCGAATCGTCGATTCGCTGTTTGTGGTGCTCTCCCGAGCAGTGACGATATTCGCCTGCGTCATTTCGAGCCGCATGATCTGCGCGCCGATAAGGGTGTTCGCGCTAGTCAGATAGTCGAGGGCAGTATCGAGCGCGCCTTTCTCCTCATGGTCCGTATAGCCTCCGGTCCGTCGCTCGCCCTTCACATTGCCGAGAAGCTCCTCGCGGCTCTTCGTCGTCATCACGTTGAACTCGGAAATGCTGCGCGTTCCTTCGATATAGTTGAATAAATGATCTAGCGTCGTTTGTGGGATGCGGACGTGAATGTTCTGGCTGGCATGGTCGGTGTGCTGAATCACAAGATCTTTGACATAAACGCCTCGCAACTCTTTCTGAACGTCATCGAGCACACCATCGGCAAGCTTTGCGACACGCTTCTCCGAAATGTTAGGAAAACTGGACGAGTTCAACTCAAACCTTCTGGTATCATAAAACGTGATCGTATTTTCCTCATAATCGGCGACAAGGTTAAGTGTGTGAGGCTGTCCATGCATGATACGATCCATAGCTGGCTTTGCCTTTTCATAAAACCGCTTGACCAAATCGCCAACGGCAGTAACATCAGCAATATCAATCATTACCGTCTTTAAATCAGCGCCGGATGAGCCGCTCTGCGGGCGCGTATCGTCCAGTTCCTCGTTGCCCGCCGAGAACTGGAAATTGAACCACTGATCAGGACAGGTCGCGCAGTAAATTCGAAATCCCTTACCATCCAAGCCGTCAGGGATGGTGGTACCAGTCTTTTGGAAATAGTCGGCAAAATTAACGGTATACTGTCCAAGCTTTGCGGCGGTAATTTCGATTCTTTCCTTATTTCCGTTCTCCCCTACCCGTGACGCGCTAATTTTCAAAGCCTTTTTCCCCAATTCATCAGTGCCATCGGAAAAATAGTTTCCGTTCTTAGTTTTCATTATGCTAATAAAAGCGTCTGCAATGGATGTTGTCGGTCCCACCATCTTGCGAAGTTGATTAAGATCTATCGTATAACGATCATCGATATTCGTCTTTCGAACCGCATCCATAGAATCCGGATTTTTCTTATCGATAAACTCATACTTTGTATCAGTCTGCGCATAATAAGTGCTGTACTGATATTTGAATGTAATCGCCTTACCCTTAATGTATTTGACAAAATCGTCCACCGCCTGATCGTCTGGAGACAGCGCATCGTATGCTGATAAATCGACCAATTTAAAAGCTTTCGTCCCGTCACTGCCGCCATCCGGCCCAGTTACAGTTCCTTCATATCTCTTGACTTGCTGATATTCCCAAGTATCGTCCCCTCCCCGATTGATGCCATCTGTTACAGTTATTTTGCCATATGTCTTGCCGGTATTATAAGATTGTAATGTCATCTCCCCACCGGACATGGAAAAATATACCCAGACTGTATCACTACTGGCTTCTATCCCACTTTGGGTAGACAAAAGCTGCTTATTAACCTTGGCATTCTTCCCTACCGTATAACTCCCATCATCCTGCTTCTTGAGTCCCTCGTTGCCTTCCACGAACTTGATATAAGCATACCTGGATCCATAATCCTTTATGGTAACGCCTGAGTTAGCTGCCACCCCGGAAATATCATGTGTCAGTATTGCATATGTTGCAGGAGGGTCATCCATATAAACCGGAAAATCATTTTCATCGACACCTATTTGTTTCTGCACCGCATCCGAACCTTGCGCATATCCCGGAGTTGTAAAATGTCCCGTGGGATCTGCTTTCATCACATTCGTCGTCGATGACTCCGCTTTCCATCCTTTAAACCAAGGCTTTGATGGGTTATTGCCACTGGTTCCCGTCATACTTCTTGTAAATGTGATAGTTTTACCTGAAACTACGCCCGTCCCCTTTGTTACCCCATTTTCCGTCTTCGTCTGCAAACCATTAATCTTAGTGCTTTCCGCCAATATTTTTAAAGCCTTGTCGAAATCGTTCCCCGCACTGCTAATATCAATTTCCGTCGCCACGACATAATTCGCCGATTTTGCTGGATCAGTTTCAAGATTCTCGGTTCTGTAACTTTGGCCCGGAGTTGTCGTCAGCACATAGTAGTAAGTACCATAAGTGGAATTGGACACAAAACCAAGGCCGTTCAGATCGTCAACGGTTGAATAGTTGTCGAAATTCATCGTAAACGTGGCGTTTGCACTTCCGCCTCCCGCAAGATCCACTCGAGTATCGGAGCCAAACAGCGGATCAATCGTCGCCGTCTTCGGGTCCTCCGAATAGGAAGAAAGTATATCGAAATAATCCTTCACGCCATCTACCCAATAATAGGCATTGGGAATAATATCCATCTCACTGCCCGGCGTGGTCTCGGGCGGTACGACAACCTTCCATGTATAAATCTCATCGACCTTTGTATCACCCACGAGCAACCGCTTTCCATTGTAATTTGTCTCATAAGCAATATCCTGTATCTGTTGATACCCGTGGTCGATTTCCTTTTGGATCGTCATGCGGTCAATATCCGTGTTCGTGTCGTTGTCCGCGTCGATGACCTTTTCCTTGATGGTCTTCATGATCTCGATCTGCTGCTGGATCGCGCCTTCCGCCGTTTTCAGCAAAGCCGCGCCGTTCAGGACATTTCGCTCATCCTGATCGAGGGCGCGGATGCGCACGCGCATCTTCTCCGATATGCTGTACTCGGAGGGGCCGTCCCCGGCGCCGTTGATACGCTGTCCCGAAGAAACCTTTTTCAGCTGCTTGCCCAGCGCGGAAATATTCTTATTCAGTTCCCCCAGCGTCATTGACGCCGAGGCGTCGTTCATAATCGTCATGGCCATAGTGCATCCATCCTTAAAAATGATTATGGCATAAAAATCCCTACCACTTATATTATCGTATTTTTTCAACGAAAAGTTAAGAGAGCTTAGATTTACAATCTAAGTGCAACAGAAAAAGAATGACACAAGGATTCCTG
>CAMVJN010000069.1 GCA_947167825.1 uncultured Selenomonadales bacterium
GTCATGCCGGTTTCCTTGCAGATCTCCTTCATCGTGTACATCGTGAATCCTCCAAAAAAATTTTTCAAAAAACGCTTGACCGGTAGGTGCTACCGTTTGATAAAATATTAGTATAATAGAGGTTTTCGCTGATGACAAGAAAGGAGTCCCTTGGATGAACGGTATTTCCCGACGTGATTTTATGAAGAAAGCGGGCATGGGGCGGCGCTCGGTCTGAGCCTTGCGGGGCTTTCCGGCCTCGCGGCAGGCTGCGGCGGGGCGAAGGCCGCCGACGGCAAGACTACGGTTGCTTCGGCTCGCTGAAGAATATCGCCATCGGCTGCGCGTCGGGCAAGACGGGCAAGCGGCAGGTGCACGGCGTCGTCGATTACGGCGAATGGATGACGGGCGAGCTCTTCATGGAGCTGATGGCGGACAGCGGCAAAGCGACCTGCGACCATTTCGGCAAGCATATCACATTCCTGACCGTCCTGCACCGCATGAGCGTGGACTGCGACTGCGCCGGAACGGGAGCCGCGGAGCCGGTGATTCCCGACCTCGGTATGATGGCCTCGGCGTACATCCTCGCTATTGACAAGGCGTCCGTCGATATGGTTTACAACTTCGGCGACACGCGCAAGAACGATCTGATCGAGCGCATCGAGAGCCGCAAAGGTCTCCGTCAGCTTTCCGCCAGGAAGGAACTCAAGCTGGGCAGCGATCAGTATGAATTGATTTCAATCAACTGAACGGAAGGAAGCACATGAAAAAATGGTTCACGATGATGGCTCTGGCGCTTTGTGCGCTGACATTGACGGCCTGCGGTGGCGGCGCGCCCGCGAAAAGTTCAGGCTCGTCCGCACCCGCACCGAAGAATGAGACAACGGCGACGGACAAGAAAGCCGCCGACGTGTCTACGGGCAAGCGTGCGCTGATGGTCTATTTCTCCCGCGCCGATGAGAACTACAACGTCGGCTATATCGAGAAGGGCAATACGCGTATCCTCGCAGAAATGATTGCCGAGGCGACGGGCGCGGACACCTTCGAGATCAAACCCGCGAAGCCGTACCCGAAAGAGTACACTCCGGCGACGGAACTCGCGAAGAAGGAAAAGAACGAAAATGCACGTCCTGAAATCGTCGGTACGATGCCGGACGTCTCGAAGTATGACGTGATTTTCCTCGGCTATCCGATCTGGTGGGGCGACCTGCCGATGCCGTGCTATACGTTCTTTGACAAGGTGAAGCTCGAAGGCAAGACCGTAGCGCCGTTCTGCACCCATGAGGGCAGCGGTCTTTCCGGCACCGACCGCTATATCGCCGACACGACGAAGGCGAAAGTGACCGAAGCGCTGGAGATGAAGGGCGCGACGGCACAGAAGAACCGCGGCGAGGCGAAAAAGGAAGTCATGGATTGGCTGAAAAAACTCGGATATGGGAAATGAGAGAAAACAGAGCCTGCTTTTCTGAACGCAGGCTCTGTTTCCGATTCTATTTATGATTTTAAGGAGCGAAGAACGTTTCTTTTGAAAAGGGGCTGGAGCCATTGGTGGGAAGGATGCAGTAAACTACTGTATTATTACTTTTTTGCCCGCACGCAGAGCCAGCGGCCCGCGTCGCCCATAACGGACTTTTGGTCCGTTCGCACCTCCCGAAAGCCCGCTTTCTCCAACGCGCAAACAAGATTGTCACGAGAGACCAGCTTCATACCATCGATGATGCGCGTCCATTTCTCATCCGCAGGACAGGAGCCGTCGGCTTCGCAGACGATCAGGAATTCGCCGCCGGGCTTCAAAATGCGGTGAACCCCCGGGAAGGAATTTTCCGGCCAGAAATAAATCGTTTCAAAAGCCGTTGCCGCGTCAAATGATTCGTCGGGGAACGGGAGCGCGGCCACATTCCCCTCCATGATTCGGCAGCGTCCGTCGCGAATTGCGGCGGCGTTTTTCTTTTTTGACTCTGCCACGCTGACCGGGGAATAGTCAACCCCTGTAACATGCCCTTCGGGACAAGCGTCGAGCATAGCCGACACATTGCTGCCGCCGCCGCACCCCAAGTCGATGACTGTCGCGTCCGGAGCCAAGTCTATATGCGAAAGTCCCCACTGGGAAACCGGCCTGTGAGAAGCGTTCATCATGCGCACAATCAATTTCCCGATCCTGCCTTCCGGCTTCGCGCAGTTTTGGAAAACACGATGGAGGAAGTTTTGAAAGAAATTTCGTTTCATGTCAGTCCTTCTTTCTTGAAAATGATTATCACAAATAATAAGCGACATTCCTTTTAATGTCAAGGGAGAAAATTTTTGAAGGGATACTCCGGCCATTCAAAATCGCCATATTGACGCACAGCTCTCCCCTATTACACAATTTTTCAGCCCAGCGCGACGTCGAGAATCATCATGACTGTAAAGCCGACGGCAAAGCAGACGACGCCGATATTGGAATGTTCCCCGGCGGACATTTCCGGAATCAGCTCCTCCACGACCACGTAAATCATGGCGCCTGCAGCAAAGCTGAGGAAATAAGGGAGCGCCGGGACAATCACTCCGGACGCTAAAATCGTGAGGGCGCCGCCGATTGGTTCCACAATACCGGAGAGAACGCCGCCCATAAAAGCGCGAAATCTTTTTTCCCCGTCCGCGTAGAGCGGCATGGAAATAATCGCGCCCTCGGGCAAGTTTTGGATGGCGATGCCGAGGGAAAGCGCCAGCGCCCCGCCGAGGGTGACCTGGAATGCGCCCTCGACCAAGCCTGCAAGCATAACGCCGACCGCCATTCCTTCGGGGATATTGTGGAGCGTCACAGCCAGCACCATCATGGTCGTCCGAGGCAATCGGGCGGGAAACCCCTCCGCTTTGTCGGCGTCCATATGCAAATGGGGAACGACATGGTCGAGCAGCAGAAGGAACAATGTTCCCGCCCAAAATCCGATCACGGCGGGCAGAAATGCGAGTTTTTCCATGGCCGCGCACATCTCCATCGCGGGCAGCAGCAAACTCCAAACCGACGCCGCGATCATCACGCCGGACGCGAACCCGGTCAGCGCCTTTTGCGTGCCGGACGGCAGCTCCCGCCGTGAAAGAAAGACACAGGCCGCGCCGAGGCACGTTCCCAGAAAGGGAATAAAAAGGGATAGGACAATTTCGGGACGAAACACGAGAACACCTCATTTCCGTATCTTATGAACCTATCATAGCACAATTGAAAAATTTTCTCAAAAGGTATTGAAAATTATTTTCGTTTATGTTATGATACCTCCATCACAGGAGGTGAGCCAATGACGACAGCGGATTTTGAGGAACTGCTTGCTCGTCAGTGCGCCCCTACGTTTATCGGCCTGAAGGCGGCAAGTCTTGTCGCTTTTCAAAAGGATCGATTTGACGATCTCGACGCGCAGCTCGCCAACTATGAACCCTGTTTCGCCTGTCACGGCATTTCGGTGTTCCGGTTGCTGGACGAAGAAGGCCGCGCGCTGGTGCTCTTTTATCGGGCCGATGCGCTGGACGCTGTTCTTCGCCGGCGGGAAGCGAGGATGCTTCTCCGGCGATACGGGTATCGTCCGTCGGATTCGCTTGCAGCAATGCTGGAGCGGCTTCGTCAGCGTGTCCAACCAAAGCCGGGCGAAGGCTTTCCGCATGAGATTGGCCTCTTTCTCGGCTACCCCCCGCATGATGTCAGAGGCTTCATCGAACACAAGGGACGCGGCTTTCTTTGCTGCGGTTTCTGGAAGGTCTACGCCGACGCGGATGCGTCGAGGGCGCTTTTCAAGCGATACGCCGACTGCACAGCGCGCTTCTGCACAAGGCTCGCCAGCGGCGTCCCGATGGCCGAACTTCTCCAAGCCGTTTAAGTTGCCTTGTTCGTCATCCCCCCGACGGACGAGGCGGCCTTATTCGGATAATTACTTCCAAAGAAAGGAGCACTCTATGAAGAAAATCGCGGTAGTCTATTGGAGCGGCGGCGGAAATACGGAAGCGATGGCGCAGGCCGCTGTCGACGGCGCGAACAAAGCCGGCGGCGAGGCGACGCTGTTCCGTGTGGACGCGTTTTCCGCCCAGGACATGAAAGACTACGACGGCTTTCTCTTTGGCTGCCCCGCGATGGGCGCCGAGGTTCTCGAGGAAGCGGAGTTCGAGCCGTTTTTTCAGGAGGCCGAGTCCAGGATTTCCGGCGTTCCCGTCGGTCTCTTCGGCTCCTACGGCTGGGGCGGCGGCGAATGGATGCGCCAATGGGTTGCGCGCGTAAAAGATGATGGCGCGAAACTCATCGGCAGCCTCGCTGTTGAGAACGCCCCCGACGAAAAAGGACTCGCGGAGTGCGCGGCGCTTGGCGAAAGCCTCGTCAAAGCGCTTGCGTGAAGACTTATTTGACAACCTCTCATTTTCTCTCCCATAAGCAGCAGCTCCCTACAGCTTTGTGATGCAAAGCTGCAGGGAGTTTCTGTTTTCCGTACGGCGTCCAAAACTATGATTACGTGCAAGAGAAATTCATCTTGACATTGAGTATTATATGCGATATTATAGCTGTAATGATTTTCATTTTATAAAATACACAGGGGGAATGAAGAATGTTTTCGAGAAGCGATTTTTGGATTGGAATGGCTGTGGGCGTTGTCGCCGGGGTTTTCGGCTACCGCTATATGCAGGAGCGTGAGCAGCAGATGCTGGCGCTGGCGGGCGGAGAGCCTGCGGGACAGGTGCCTCTGGCGGAGCTGGAGCGCCAGAAGGAAGAGCTAGAAGACATGATCGCGGCGCAGAAGGCGCAGGAAAAATAAGTTTTCAAAAGAAAGGAGACTGCCTTTTGTCGGACAGTCTCTTCTTTTGTTTGCGGGGATTATTTTATGAAGCAAATGTCACTGGGGCTGCCGCTGGCGGGGGCGGCGGCGGGAACGCTCCTTTCGTTGGCGCTGCCGTCGAAGCGGGGGCATATTATCTGCGGTCTCGCGTGGGCCGGGCTTTCAGCGCTCCATGCCTGGCAGTACCGCAAAAAACTCGCGCAAGATTTGAAAAAGAACGGTGGTTTTTTCTCTATGACGGATTTTCCGCAATCGAAGCTTGATTTTTTCGTCCGCACGGTAGAGGTCGCTTCGTACATTCCGGGCAGGGCGCGGCTTTATACCCGTCCACTCGTCGGCAATGCAGCGCTGGCGAATCAGGTGGAAAAGGAGCTGTCCGGCGCGTCGGGCATGAAGAGCGTCCGCACAAACACGACGACCGGCTCGATCCTCATCGAGTACGATCCGGCGACACTTCGAAAGAATCCGGAGCTGGCGCGGATGGAGGAGTATATCAGAACACATGTGAAAAGAAAGTGAGCCTTTTCCCATGGGGAAGGACTAATTTACGGAAAGGGAAGGTGATTATATGAATTATATGTCCGGTATGATGATGGGATTGGCCTTCGGGCAGGGTGTCCGGCGTTTTTTGACGGGAGGCGCACCGAAGCGTCGAGAAACGCCCGCCTTCACATTGGCGCGGGCCATTCCGGGGCGGCGGCGGTATTACGCGAAAGGGCTGCTCGGAAACGAAGCTTTGGCGACGGCTTTGGAGGAAGCCCTGTCGAAAATTGACTGCATTGACGAGGTGAAGGCGAACCATGTTTCGGGGAGCCTTTTGCTCGTTTACCACGGCGAAGAAGCGCAGATAGACGCGATTGCCGAACGGCTGGAAAACCGCGTGTTTTCCGTGCCCGCGCAAGATACGGAAATGGGGGTGTCCGACGTCTCGACTTGCCATGAGGGAACGGCGGAGGGGCTGGCCTCATTTGGGCAAAGCATTCGCGGCACGTTCAACGCGCTGAACCATCAGATGAAGTTCCTGACAAAGGGATGGCTCGATCTGCCGTCGCTTTTGTCCCTTGTGTTCACGATTCGCGGCCTGCAAAAAATTTTGCTGGCGAAGCAGCTCCCTTCCGGGCCGCAGCTGATTTGGTGGGCGTTCTCGTTGTTGAGAGGATGGCGAATCGCATGAGCTATCGTCTCGTAACCGTTCCGCTTTCGGCGGAGCTGTCCCATGAGGCACGTATTCTTGCAGGGGCGCGGCTTCGCGCCGCGCGGGGCGTCGTCTCCGTGGCGGCGGAGGGCAAAGCGCTTCGCGTTTGGCACACAGGGGCGCGGCTTTCGCCCACCGCTCTGCGGCTCGTCCGGCACATCCGTGAGGAATCCGAGGCGCGCACCGCCGAGCCGACGATGGCTGACTACCGCCGGGACGCCCTGATTTCCGTCGGCATCTTCGCGGCGATGAAGTTATTGGAAAAGAACGCGCCCGCCGCTTACGCAGGGCTTCGTGTAATCCGCAGCCTGCTCGTGCTCGGCATGGCGCGGAATCTGTTTGAAAGCGGCTACGGCGGCCTGATTCGCGATCGTCGTCCGAACGCAGACACCTTGACCGCCACGGCGGTAGCCGCTTCAGTGCTTTCCGGCCGTCCCGAATCGAGCCTGACGCTTTTGACGCTGTCAAACGTTGCCGAAATGCTGACCAGCTACGCCGCCGAGCGGGCGCGCCGCCAGATTTCCGGCCTCCTGAATCTGAATCAGCGGTATGTCTGGCTGGTGGACGAGGGTGTCGAACGGAAGGTTCCCGTGGAATCGTTGAAGGCTGGAGACAAGATCGCCGCCCACGCGGGGGAAATGATCTGCATCGACGGGCGGGTTCTGGCGGGCTCCGCCGCCGTAAACCAGTCATCGATCACCGGCGAGTCGAATCCAGCCATGAAGCAAATAAAATCCCGCGTCTATGCGGGCAGCGTAGTCGAGGCTGGAGAGCTTGTCATCCTCGTCGAAAAGACCGGGAAAGACACGTCCCTCGCCCATATCGTGCATCTCGTCGAAGAAGCACAGGCCCAGCGCGCCCCCGTACAGAATTTCGCCGACCAGATGGCGAATCTGCTTGTTCCCGTTTCGCTTTTGGGAGCGTTCGTGGTGTACGGCGCAACGCGAGACTGGCAGCGGGTGCTGAACCTCCTGTTTATCGACTTTTCCTGCGGTCTGAAGCTTTCCACCGCGACGGCGATTTCCGCCGCCATTGCCGCCGCTGCGAAAAAAGGCATTCTCGTCAAGGGAGGCAATTACATCGAGGCGTTGGCCGGAGCCGACACCGTAGTTCTGGACAAGACCGGCACTTTGACCGTGGGCGTGCCGCAGATTTCTTATATCCGCACCGTCGAGAACGCCGACGAAAAAGAGACGGTGCTTTTGGCGGCTTCGGCGGAGATGCATTCCGTCCATCCGTTGGCCGTCGCCATCCAAAAATATGTGCGGGAAAAGGATTGGGAAGTGCCGCAACATAAAAGTTCCACTACCGTCGTAGCCCGCGGAATGAAAGCCGTGGTGCCGGACTTCGAGAAATTCAAGGGCGGTTCGGTTCTGGTGGGCAGCCGAAAATTCATGGAGGAATCGAAGGTCAGGAATCTCGATGACGTAATGATCGAAGAAACGGCGCCGAACCGCATTTATGTGGCACGGGACAAAAAACTGCTCGGTGTCATCGGCATCAATGACCCGATCCGTCCGAAGATGAAAAAGACGCTGAACCAAATGCGCCGCTATGGCATCGACGAGATCGTGATGCTGACCGGGGACTCGAAAGAGGTCGCCGCCGAGGTAGCGAGGGACATGGACATAGATGCCTACTATGCCGAGGTGTTGCCCGAGGACAAAGCGAATTATGTGCAAAAGCTCAAGGAACGCGGCTGCATCATGATGGTCGGCGACGGCATCAACGACGCCCCCGCGCTGGCCTTCGCCGACGTCGGCGTCAGCCTCGGCGGGCAGCAGACCGACATCGCCGCCGAGTCCGGCGCGGTGACGATCCGCTCCGAAGATCCCGAAGGATTGATGACCGCACTGACCATCGGGCGGCGCACCATGAACCTGATCCGTCAAAACTTCATGGCGACTATCACTGTGAACTCCGCCGCGATGCTCCTCGGAGCTCTCGGTAAAATCAATCCGCTTTGGGCCGCGATTATCCACAACACCGCGACGCTGGCGGTTGTCCTGAACAGCGCGAGGATTTTAGGCGACGCAAAATCAAGGTTTTCTTTTGCAAGGTGAACAAGTCCGTCCTTCATGATCCGACAACGACGGAAACTGTCCTGATCGAGTAGGAGGCGGTGATTAGCCGCCGTCCTCTCACACCACCGTGCGTACCGTTCGGTACACGGCGGTTTCAATAGTTGACGTGCACAGACTGATACGCCAA
>CAMVJN010000070.1 GCA_947167825.1 uncultured Selenomonadales bacterium
CACGGCGTCAAGCTGCACGCGGCATACAACTATGCGCGGGCGGCGGCGCAGGCCTTCGGCATCAATTTCCTCGGCATGGTGACGGGAGCGGTGCGTCCCGATGTGGTGGGCGTGATTGCCGATTATTCCGTCGCAAAGAACGTCATCCTGCCCGCCGAGTACGAGGCGGACGAGGGAGGATTTTACCTAGCGGCCAGCGCCGGATTCAATCCGGGCGGGCCTGCGGCGGCGATGGCGCGCATGGACTACATGACGAAGCATCCCGACACCTTTGATCGAAGCTACGGCGCTGATCCTTACGACCATCCGGACACGGACAAGCGCGAGGCAAAGCTGGCGGATATGATGACCGCGTACAGCGCGGGGCACGTGACGGTGAAGGACAGGAAAGAGATCCTGATTGACGGGCAGCCGCTTCTGAAGGCGCTGTATTCGACGGACGTTTACGACGACACGCCGGAGCAGGCGTATCTGATTGCGGGCGGTTTGGCGCACGCGTTCCACAAGTACGCGACAGCGGAGGAATGGGCGTTTCGTCCGGGAGAAAACGGGCGCACCGCGTTCCTGGATTCCGACCGCGTGTATGCGTATTTGCAGGACGCCGTTGAGCGGAATCACGCCGAGGCGGAGCTGGAGCGGCTTGTGCGTGCGGCGTATGCGAGCGAGGCGACGACGGGCGCGCGGGAGAAGATGAAGGCCGAGGAGGCGGAACGGCTTTCCTATTGGCAGGAGCGTATGGCGAAAAACGCCGACGCGAACGAAAAACTGGTGGAGCGGCTGTACAAGAACGCCGACGCCTACAACGACATCAACGAGCCGGAGCTTTCCATCACGGAAGGCGCGCGCACTTTCCATTGTGACAGGAGAGATGTGAAGCTGGCGGGCGTCTACGCGGTACGCGGCCGCGCGAAAGCCTTGCAGGGCGATTTTGAAGGCGCAATGATGGATTGTGATTACGCGGTCAGTCTCGACCCGAAGGACGCTTACGTGTTCCTGAACCGCGCCGAGGTCAAGCGGGCAATGGGCTTGCCGGAGGCCGCGCTGGAGGATATCTCGAAGTCCATCGAGCTGGACCTGAAAGCGATCGCTGCGCACAAGATGGCCGCCGACGTCGAGGACGAGCTTGGACGCAAAGACGCGGCACGCGGTCATTACGCCGCATACCACAAGCTGGCGCCGGACGCGCCGGACATTCCCGACGAATACTACAAGGCAATCGATCCGAAGGGATGGGAACGCATCGAGAAGGAGCGCGAAAAAGAAAGGAAGCGTGCGGCGGAGGAACGTCAGAAGCGCGAGGAGAAGAAAGCCGAAGCGGAAAAAGAACCCGCCAAGGATGACGCGCAAAAGACGACCGACGGCGAGCAGAAAAAGGACGAGCAGAAAAAATAAGTTGGGGCGCAAAAACGCCTTCCAATCCAAAATGAAAGGATTGGAAGGCGTTTGTTTTTTTATTTTTTCCCGAACAGCTTTGCAATATCGTTGAACGGGGAATGGGAAGAGACTTCGCTTTCTTCCTTCGACGGGGGCAGGGCGTCGTATTCTTTGTCGTCGACTTCTTCCAGGAACGCGTTGGAGGCGCCGGGAACCGCGATCGGCACGAGCAGATGGGAGAACCAGCTGTCCTTGGCCGCGCCGTGCCAGTGCTTGATTTCCGCCGGGACGTTGACGATGTCTCCAGGGCGAAGCGGCTGCGGCTCTTTGCCCTCCTCCTGATACCAGCCGGCGCCGCCCGTGACGAGAAGAGCCTGTCCTGCGTTGTGGTGGACGTGCCAGTTCGTCCGGCAGCCGGGCTCGAAGGTCATGTTGATGACCGGGCCGCCCCGGGGGACGAGGTGGCTCAGATAGGTCTTGCCGGAGAAGAATTTCGCGACGTCGCCCGTCAGCGGTTCGCCGACAGGGAAGAAGCCCGGATTGTTCGCTTCCGCGTCGTGTTCGTCGACAGGGGGATTCTCGCTCGTTTCCTCCGTGCCGGTTGCTTGTTCTTCCGCCGGAGACGCGGCGTCTGTCTCGTCGGGGGCGGCGGCTTCCGGGGCGTTTTCGTCGGGGATTGCTTCCGTCATGGTTTTTTGCGGTTCTGCTGCGGCGTCGGGCTGGTTTTCTTCGGTCGGGCGGAAAACCCATCGGTTGACTGAAATCATGACGTTCACCTCTGTTGACAGTTCTGTGGTATGCGGATGAAATTTTAGATTTGTTCAATATATTATTATATTCGACGCGAAAAATCAATTTTCCTTTCGCAAAAAAATCGTCCCGAAACGATTTGGTTGAACCGCTCGGGACGATTTTTCATTTATTTTTCCTTCTCGATTACGTCTTTCTCATATTCGAAGCATTCCTGGGCGATGTCCTTGGAGAGCCAGATCAGGCAGATCAGGTTCGGGATGGACATCAGGCCGTTCATCGTGTCGGAGAAGTTCCAGACGATTTCGAGCGTCGTGGTCGCGCCGACGAAGGTGATCAGCGAGAAAATCACGCGGTAGGCCATGATGGCGGGGCGGGCGCTGACCAAGTATTCGAGGGATTTCTCGCCGTAATACTCCCAGCCGAGGATCGTGGAAAACGCGAAGAGCGCCAGCGAAACGGAGACAATCAGCGGCGCGGATTCGCCGAAAGCGGACTTGAAGGCGAGGATCGTCAGGTTCGCGCCGGAAACCAGCTTGCCCGTGGCCGGGTCGGTCATGCCGAGCGCGCCGGAGGACGCGATGACAAGCCCCGTCAGCATGCAAATGATCATTGTGTCGAAGAAGGTGCCGGTCATATTGACATAGCCCTGACGGGACGGATGGTCGGTGCGGGCCGCCGCGGCCGCGATCGGCGCCGAGCCCATGCCCGCCTCGTTGGAGAAGACGCCGCGGGCTACGCCCCAGCGCATGGCCGTCAGCATGGAGGCAACGATGGAGCCGCCAACGCCGCCGGTCACCGCGTCCATCGAGAACGCCATGCGGAAAATCTCGGCAACGCCCGCCGGAATGGCGGAAATGTTCGTGAGGATGGCGACAATGGCCGCGATGAAATAAAGCGCCGCCATGAGGGGAACGATGACGCTGGACACCGCGCCGATGCTGCGGATGCCCCGCACGAGAATCAGGAGCGAAAGCACCGTGATGACCGCTCCCGTTGTCGCCGTCGAAACGCCGAAGCTCGCATGGATGGCCGAGGCAATGGAATTCGCCTGCGTCATGTTGCCGATGCCGAAGGAGGAAAAGACCGCGAACAGCGCGAAAAGCGTCGCCATTACGCTGCCAAAGGCGCCGCCGATGCCGTTTTTCATGGCGTACATCGGGCCGCCGGACATTTCGCCGACGCTGTTCGTCTCGCGGTATTTGACCGCCAGCACCGATTCGCCGTATTTCGTGGAAAGCCCGAAAAGCGCGCTGACCCACATCCAGACAAGCGCGCCGGGGCCGCCCAAGACCATCGCCGTCGCGACGCCGACGATATTGCCGGTGCCGACAGTGGCGGAGAGCGCCGTCATCAGCGATTGGAACGGCGAGATGTCGCCCTCGTGTTGATCCTTTTTCTCAAAAATCATGCGGATGGCGTACATCAGATTGCGCCACGGCAGGAATTTCAAGCGGACAGTCAAAAAGACGCCGGTGCCGACGAGAAGCGCCAGCATGATTGGTCCCCAGACAAAATTGTTTACGTCGTTCAGAAGTTGCTCAAGATTCATTGCTTCCTTCAAAACCTTTCTTCAGCAAATCCTTGTATAGACAAGCTTTGCCGTTTATCAAGGCGCGAAAAACCGCGCCCGAGCAATAGTATAGAGACTTGACTTAATTTTGTAAAGCGGAAACAGGGGAAACTTTGATAAATACGAAAAAAATAAAGGAAGGGGCGATGAATTCCGAAAAAATTTAGGCCGGAGAATAAAACAGAATTCCCTTGCCAAGCAATATATATTTGTGGTATATTGAATTTGCAAACAGAGGGAGTAGCCTTACGGTCTGCATCGTCAGGACGGGTATTTATGCCCCGGTGCGGTCGGCATGGTTTGAGATCGTGCAGCGAGACTTTGCTTTGCGCGTAATTTGCGCGCAGGGAAAGTCTCGTTTTTTTGCGCGGAATCGAATTTTATTGAGGAGGTTTTTTGCATGAATCCTGTGATTTCTGTTCTCGTCGCCTTCGCGGTGCTGGTGTTCGGCTTTTGGCTTTTGGTGAAGGGCGCGGACTATTTCGTGGACGGCGCCTCGGCGGTGGCCCGGCGGCTCAGCATCCCGCCGCTGGTGGTGGGGCTGACCATCGTCTCCATGGGGACGAGCCTGCCGGAGCTGGCGGTCAGCGTCACGGCGGCGCTGGCGGGCAGCAACGAGGTGGCCATCAGCAACGTCACCGGTTCGAACATTTTTAATCTGATGGTGGTCTGCGGCGTTTCGACGCTGTTCCTGCCGATGGCGGTGGACGAGGAAACGCGGCGGCGGCAGCTCCCCTTCTCGATTTTCTGCGCGGCGCTGATGGCGGCTTTCGGCATGACGGGCACGGCGGAAGGCGAGGGCGTCATCGGCACCATCGGCCACGGGGAAGGCTTTGCGCTGCTGGCGCTTTTCGCGGGATTTCTCGTCTACACTGTGCGCATGGCGCGCAAAGGGCGGGGCGACAGGGAGGACGACGAGGCCGGCGAAATTCTTTCCCCGATGAAAAGCGCGATTTATATCGTGGGCGGCATCCTCGCCATCAAGTTCGGCGGCGATTTCGTCGTGGGCGGCGACATGGTGATCGGCGGCCGGGAAGTGGGCTACGGCGCGGTGGCCATCGCCCGGATGCTGGGCATGAGCGAAACGCTGATCGGCCTCACCATCATCGCCGTCGGCACGAGCCTGCCGGAGCTGGTCACCTCGGTGGTGGCGGCACGGAAAGGCGAGATGGACATGGCGATAGGCAACGTCGTCGGCTCGAACATTTTCAATATCCTGTTCATCCTCGGCGCGGCGGCGGCCATCCATCCTATCAGCTTCACGATGGAAAACTTGATCGACGACGGCATCCTGATCGCGTTCAGCGTGCTGGTCTGGATTTTCTCGTCCACGGACGACGGCAAGCTCTTGAAGCGCGAGGGAATTGTCATGCTCGCGTGCTATGCAGGGTTTGTCGCCTACGCGATTTGGCGGGTGTACGGAGTGTAGAATTTCCATCCGGGCAATAAAAAAGAGGGCCTAACGGCTCTCTTTTTTATTGCCCTTGCACTTGCGACGCAGTTTCACCGCTTTCCTTTCGCGGCTCGGCGAGATGCGCCAACGCATAGGCGCAGCACTGTGCGACAAGGCTGTTCACGGAAACGCCCTGTTGTTGGGCGACGGTGCTCAAACGATTTACAAGGTCTTCGGGTAAGCGGAAGGTCTTGCTGACCATTTCCGTTCGTTGCACATGAAACATGGAATCCCCCTCCGTATTTTATTGTATGAAAATTCCTTTGCAAATTACACACATCAAAAACGATAAAAAATTATATATAAAAAGCAACTTTATTATAATTGTAATTTGCACTTGTATAATTACTGCAATAATGATAAAATTTTGAAGTGCAAAGAATGTCTATGCGCCCAAAGCAGGGCGGTCGGCGGAGAACAACTTGCAGAAAGGGACGGGGCACCATGGAACGGAAACGGAGAACGATTTTACTGGCAGTCGGACTGTGTGCAGTTTTTTGCGGGACAATTTTTTCCGATTTTGAGCAGGTTGCCGAGGCGCGGGCACAGGTACGTGTGGCAGACCGTGAAATGAAAAAGAGCCGTGACTATCAGTCGTCGCCGCTTTATGAGCGTGCCCATCGTATCATTTATGGGCAAAATCCGCCGCAAGGGCCGGAGGGGCGTGTGCGGATTGCGATTGTAATCAACGGGGATGAGAACATCATTGTCCATGACCGTGTCAAGGACGAGATATATCAGCAACTTCGGAAGAAGTTCCCTCGCGAAGAATTTGCCGTGATGAAGGGGTCGGATGTTAAAACAAAACTTTTACAATATGCGGAAGATCAATTTTACGATGAACGCGGAACTGCGACGCTGGTCAACAGAAGGACGCAAAGCAAAACAAATTCCAGCGGCATTAGCGGCGCGTTTGGCATCGTTAAATCTATTACAGATGCCGCAGTTGGCGCAGCCGCCGGAGGCACCAGCGCCAGTGGGTCTGGATCTGGAGACAGCCGAGATTACAGTGGATCCGGGAGCGTAAATAATTCATCAACGGATTATAATCGCAATACTGTCGTAGAATACAAAGATGATCGACTGGATGTGGACGGACTCCCAGTAGGACGACAGCCGCGAGGCATGGCCGATCTCCGGCGAGCGGATTATGTCCGTGCAGGGCGGGAGTGCGATTATGATTATATTTTCGTTGCGACATTTTCCAATGGTGAATATGATGAAGAGCACCATTGGTGGGTACTATACAATAGCGTCACGCGAAAGAAAGACGTTTGGCTTCGATTGCGTTTTGTCGATGTGGCAAGCGGAGAATATCTCTACCGAAATGACATTGTCGCACAAGGGGAAACGGGCGGTTCATCGGGCAAGTCGCGCATGATGCAGCGCGCCGTTCGGGAAGCCATGAAAGAAGCACTGTCTGATATTAGTGTAACGTATTGAGGCATGGAGTGATGGCGATGCGATACGGAAAATGGCTGACCGTTATGCTTGCGGCGGTAACGCTTTTTCTGCCGTCAGGATTGGAGGCGAGGGAAAGCCGTTTTGAGGGAGAGCCGGAAGAAATTGAGGATGAGCAGATAGAGGCAAAAGACACGCGGGAACATGCATGGGATGACACAGAGCCCTATGCCGACGATTGGTTCACCAATCCATCCGAAAGAGAGGACTACGGCTCGGACGGGGAGGACGGCAAAGACGCGGAGGAGGCGGAGAAAAAGAAAAAAGCGCGATACATCGAGATTTGCCGCGACGAATCCTTCATCTACAGCATGGACCGGAAAGCGGCCTTTTATACGCGCATCCCGCATACCATCGACGAAAAGATGATCGACGTGTGGATAAAATTGGAGCCTTTGGAATATGCGCCGGAAGACTACACATATCCGCCAAAATATTATCTGGAGCATTATTTGATTCGCCCAAAAAGAAAGCAAATCCAGTTCCTCTGCGAAATCGAAGTCGCGGGACGTCCGGCGAACGACGTCGAGGACAAGCGTTACGATCCGCGCCGTTGGGAACGCTTGGTACCGGGCAGCATCGAAGACACTATTTTCCATGCCGTCCTCCAGCACAAGGGAAAAATCCACGACGAGTCCTCCGCCAATGGCACGTCGGTTCGCGACTATGTCGAGAATACGTTCAACATTTCGTTATGAAGGTCTTCCATAAGCATCCCCATCCATAATGGAGCGGGGTGCTTTTTTGCGCATGAATACATACAAAACCCATTGACAAACGCGGCGTACACTGCCATAATATTTTTGTGTTTGCGGCGGCGGTTGCCGCAAGATTTTTCGGGGGGGCGGCTTTATGCGGAACGTGCTTTCCGTCTATGTGCATAACCAGCCGGGCGTTTTGGTGCGGGTCGCGAGCATGTTTTCCCGGCGGGAGTTCAATATCGACAGTTTGGCGGTGGGCGTCACGCAGTCGCCGGAGCGTTCGCGGATCACCGTTGTGGTTCACGGCAATGAGGGACTTGTGGACCAGATGATCAAGCAGCTCGAAAAGATGCCCGACGTTGTCGCGGTGCAGCGGCTCGACAAGGATTCCGCCGTGTTCCGCGGGCTGACGATGATCAAGGTCAAAGCGGACGACACGAACCGCCTCGACGTGCTGAAAATGGCGGAGCTTTTCCGCGCCCATGTCATTGACGTGCAGGCGACGACCCTGATTTTCGAGATCACCGGCGACGATGACAAGGTCACAGCGTTTGTCCAGCTTCTTTCGCCCTACGGCGTCCTTGAGGTCATACGGACGGGCCTCATCGGCCTGGAGCGTGGGGAGCATACGATAAAAGAACATTGCGAGGAGAGAGAGTACTATGGCAAAAACTTATTATGACCAAGACGCGAATTTCGACATTCTGAAGAAAAAGACGGTTGCCATTATCGGCTACGGCAGCCAGGGGCACGCCCACGCGCTGAACCTGAAGGACAGCGGAGTGAATGTCGTTGTCGGCCTCTATGAAGGCTCGAAGTCGAAGGCGGCGGCGGAGTCCCACGGGCTGA
>CAMVJN010000071.1 GCA_947167825.1 uncultured Selenomonadales bacterium
GAGAATCACCGCGGCAAGCTTTTCCTTCATATCCATCCGTTTCCCTCTCTTATCAGTTCAGCCGCCCGATCTCGCTTGCATCCGGGCTGATCGAGATATGCAGCGCATTGTCGCTCTGCCACGCGCCGTTGAGCGCCATCGCGTAATCCACATGGATCTCGCCCGAGACGTTCCCGTAAGCGATTTCCATGCTCCGCGTCCGCACCGACATCTTCATGCTGCCGAACGGCGTCCGGTACTCGCTGGTGCTCTCCAGTCCGTTCATGAAATATTGGTCCTGAGCGATCGCGCCGTTCCGCGTCAAGCGCAGGCGGTCCGGCTCAATCCGCAGGATGGTCGAGATCGTCTCGTCCGCCATCTGGTCGTCATAAAGCACATAGTGCATCCCGTTTTTTTCGTAATGGCGGCCCTCCGCCACCACCTCGATGGCGTTCGTCTCGCCGTCCGCCCCCGTCTGCTCGCCGCGCACCTTCACAATAACCTTTTCCATCCGTTCACCTCGTCAAAAAACATACTATATTATTATAGCCTACAGTGCCCGTTCCGTCTACGGGAAAATTAAAGAATCACTGAACAAGTTCAGTGATTCTTTAAAAACTCCAAAATCAGGAACACAGCGGGCGGCGATCCCCGCGCCGGCGTGTTGGCGTCAAATTGGAAAAAATCCAATGCCGCGTCCGGCATCACCACCGGAGCGGTTATGTTATTCTCTTGTTCCACCAATATCCAATCACTGCGTACATACCGATAATACCCGCGAGAACGAGCAAAAACATGGCGGGGGGAAGCTTTGCCGCCGCCGTGCCGAAAATATGCTTCATCATCAGACGGTCGCCGATCCGGTGCAAAAACGAGCCGACGACGCCGATGAGCAAAACGGCGGCCAGCGCGAGCCGCGTGCCAACGAGATAGCGCCGCGAGGAAACATCCAAACCTCGCCAGCGCACGAACCTCGTCCAAAGCGCCGTCCAGTGCAGCCCCAAGTGTAGTCCCGAAAAAATCAGCATCCAATAGGAGGCCGTGACATGCGCCTGATGGGCGACAATGCTCCGCTGCCAGGCAAGACCGAACACGCCCGGAAAGAGGCGGTTCGCGATGGCAAGGCCGCTGATGAACGCAACAGCGAAGGAAACCGCCAGTCCCGCATTGACGATGAGCGAAGCCGCCCGCCGGACGCTCCACGCGCCCCGGCCAAGAGAGGAAAACCATTTTCCGTTCCACGCGAGGTGAAGCAGCACAAAAACTCCCATGACGACGCCCAGCACCTCATGCAGCGGCTTCGGCAAGACCTGAAAGCCCATCACCAACAGGAGAAGCGCAAACAGCAGCCCATCCAATAATACCCGTTTCATATCGCCGTGCCGTCGTCTTTTATTTCGCGTAGCCGAGGCCGGAAATCCACGGCGCGACGTCGCCGGCGTCGTTGGCCAGGATTCCGTCGCCGATGGTCGCTCCCGCCGCCGAGGCGCGGACGCTGTCGAGACTGTCCGAAAGCGGGCTGCCGCCGCTGGTTGCGAAGGGGATCACTGTCTTTCCGGAGAAATCGTAGCTTTCCAGGAAAGAGAGCACAATCATCGGCGCGTCGTACCACCAGATCGGGTAGCCGACAAACACCACGTCGTAGTCCGCCATGTTGTCCACCCGCCCGTCGATGCTCGGGCGGGCGTTATTGTTTTTCTCCGCCTTCGCCACGTCAAGGCACTCGTCATAGGCCGGATACGGCGTCACAGGCACAATCTCGAACAGGTCGCCGCCCGTCTGCGCGGCAATCTCTTTCGCCACGTTCGCCGTATGTCCCTGATAGGAAAAATAGGCGACGAGAATCTTCCCGCTGGCCTCCGCCCGGGAGGAAAAGCCAAATCCGCAGAACGCCGCCGCGAATATCGCGGCACAAAGCAAAAACATTGTCTTCATGATATAAAGCCTCCTTATCCTGCAATCCTTATTTCGCCGTCTCGCCCGCGTAGACTTCCTTCGCCATGTTGAAGGCCGCCCACGCCTTCGGCCAGCCCGCGTAGAAGCCAAGCTGGGTGATGATCTCCGCCATCTCGGCCTTCGTGACGCCGTTCTTTTTCGCCGATTCGATATGGTATTTCAGCGAGCTGTCGATGACGCCCGAAGCCACAAGTGCCGAGACCGTCACGATGCTGCGGTCATGCAGCGAGAGCACGTCGTTCTTCGACCAGACCTCGCCGAAGAGGATGTCGTCATTGTACCGCGCGAAATCCGGCGCGAAATCGCCTAACCTGTCGCGCCCCGCCGTCTGCACTACTTTTACCGCTTCCCGTTTTTCCGCCATTTCCGCTGCCCCCATCGTCATAAAATTTGTTGTGAAAAACACTCCCGCCGCCAATACGGCTGCCGTCCATTTTTTGCCGTTCATGCTTCTTCCTCCTCAGATGTTCATTTTTGCGCCGTTTCCGGCAGTTCTTCCGTTATCTCCCGGCCCGCCTTCCGAAATTCCCGCAGGCTGTTTCCGAAAGCCGCCCCGATTTCCGGCAGCTTTCCGGGACCGAATACCACCAGTCCGATGACGAGAATCAGAACTAACTCCGGTACGCCCAATCCAAACATTTCGCGCCCCCCTTATTTGTCGATGGATATGATCTCGTAGTGCGGATTGCCCATGCCTAACTTCCGCATGGCGGCAAGCTGGGCGAGGCCGTCTCGGCTCTCGATGCGCTCCACCAAGTCGTGCTTCTCCTTCTCGGGCCGCGCATAGACCATATCGCAGGACGCCTGGTCCACCGCCAAGATGTCCGTCGAGGCGAGGATGCCGAGGTCGGGAATCGTCGGCTCGGCGGCGCTCGTGCCCGCGCAGTCGCAGTCCACGCTCATGCGGCGCAGCACATTGATGAAGACGATGCGTTTGCCGAAGAAGTCGCAAGTCGCCTTGCCGCTGTCCGCCATGTTTTCCATGAAAAGCGCACCGTTGGCCATGCTGCCTTCCCAATCGTCGACGCCGGGGGCGTCGGATTTGTGGAAGCCGTGGACCATGCGCTTCCCGATCTGCCCGTCGGCGCAGCCGATGGCGATATTCTTCAAGGAGCCGCCGAAGCCGCCCCGGGCGTGGCCCTTGAAATGGGTCAAGACCACCATCGAATCATAGTTCAGAAGATGGGAACCCATCGAAACTTCGGGCAAATGCAGATAATTCCGCACCGGGAGCATGACCGTCCCTTCCTCGTCCATGATGTCCACCGGGCAGAAGGTCCAGCCGTTGATTTCGAGGGTCTTGCGGTGCTTCTCCGTGGTGTCGCGGTCGCCGACGTACATGGTGTTCGTCTCGACGATGGCGCTGTCCGGGACGGCCGCTTGGAACGCGCGCACCATATCGCGGGGCAGGATGTTCGGCCCGTGGGCCTCGCCCGTGTGCAGCTTGATGGCCGTCTTGCCGTAAATGTGCTCGTTGATGCGCCCGTACAGCTTCAAAAGATGTTGCGCGTCGATGTGCTTCGTGTAATACACTTTCGCCTTCGAGCCGGACGCGCCGGCCTTCGTCACGTCCTCGCTGCCGACCACGGGGGCCTGCGCCAGCGCGCGCCCCATGCCGGACAGCGGCGACAGAAACGAGCCCGCCGCCAAAAGGCCGCCCAGCTTCATAAAATCCCGGCGTGAAATGTCCTTCATGTTGCCTTCCTCCCTGAGGAGCTGTGCATCAATCACTACTGCATTCTGCTTGTCTAAATTCGCCATAGCTGCGTTGTCGTCGTTCGCCATAGCACCGCTATGACTCGCTCCTCCGCCTTGCTATGACGGATTTATCCTGCGCATTATGCAGCAGTTATTTTCGCACAGTTCCTTGCATTATTTTTGCAAACCCTTCGCGCTAAGCTCGATGCGCGTCGGAAGGTTTGCCGACTCTCTTGCCTCGGTGAAAATCGACGACAAGCTCTTCAAATACTCGCCGTAAGCCGGGGATTCCACATAGCTCTGATACGCCGCTTCATCCCGGAAAATCCCCATGGTGTGCATTACGTTCGGCGCGTCATGCTCCGCCGTGACAAATATTCCCATCACGCCGCCGTCGTCGCGGACGGCCCGGACCGCTTCCGCCGAAACGGCCTTTTGGTACTCGGCGAGACGCTCCGGCCGCACGACGTAGCGGTTAGTGAGGACAAAAGTTCCTGCGCCCTTGGCTTTTTGCTCCAAAACGATGGCATTGACTTCAACAATCTTAAGATTTTTCAAAATAGGAAGCCGCTCGGCGCGATATGCCTGAAACGCCTCGCTGGACGCGTGGATGCGGTACGCCTCATAACTTTCATAAATCTCCACGAGCCGCATGATGTCGGGATTCTGCGCGTCGATGCCCCCATAGAGGGCGTAAGTCCCCGGCTCTTTCGCCGCCACAGGCCCCACGGTGCGGGCGGCGATCTCGATCATTTTCCCCATGTCGCCGGGGGTGGACTCCACCACCGCCACATGAACCATCGGCATATTCCCCTCCGGCGTGCGGATCGGATGCGCCGATGCCGCCCCCGTCACCAGCATACCGCCAAGGACGAGCGCGGCGGTGATTTTTTTCAACTGCTTCATGTCCTTTTTCACCGTCAATCCCTCCTAATCCTTCGGCGCGTTTTTCATCCAGACCTGCGCGTCCCGTTTCGCCGTCTTGGTGTTTTGCGCCATGACGCCGACCAACGGGTGCGGCGTGTAAAGCTCTTCCAAATAGGTAATATCTTCCTCCGCGAGACGCAACTTGACAGCGTTTGCGGCCCCGTCCACATGGCTCGCCTTTGTCGCGCCCACCACCGGAGACGTCACTTTCGTCAGCAGCCACGCGAGGGAGATTTCCGTCATGGTCACCTGATGTTTTTCCGCCAGATCCGCCACGCGGTCGATGATTTTCCCGTCCTCTGCCGCCGCTTTGTCGTATTTCAGCTTCGCGTAGCTGTCCTCCCGCAGCCGCTTGGTCGTCTCGCCCGGTTTCCGGGAGAGCCGCCCGCTGGCGAGGGCGCTGTACGGCGTCATGGCGATATTTTCCTCCTCGCAGAAGGGGGCCATTTCCCGTTCTTCCTCGCGGAACAGCAGATTGTAATGGTTCTGCACGGAGACGAATTTCGGGAAGCCTTCTTTTTCGGCTAAAGCGTTGGCCTTCGCAAGCTGCCACGCGTAGCAGTTCGCGATGCCGATATAGCGGACTTTCCCCGCCTTCACCACGCGGGCCAGCCCGTCCAGAATATCATGGATGGGCGTCTGGTAGTCCCACATATGATAAATGTAGAGATCCACATAATCCATGCCAAGATGCGAAAGGCTCATGTCCAACTGCTTTTCGATGTGCTGTTGCCCGGTTACGCCGTCCTCGATCTCCTTGGAAGTGCGGGGCAAAAATTTCGTCGCCACGACCACTTCGTCGCGCTTCGCGAAATCCCGGAGCGCCCGTCCTACATATTCTTCGCTTGTCCCGTTTTGGTAGGCAATCGCCGTATCAAAGAAATTGATTCCCGCGTCCAAAGCGCGGCGAATGATGTCCCGCGACGCCGCCTCGTCCACCGTCCAGCTATGCTGGCCCGTCGCCGCGTTCCCCAGCCCCATGCAGCCGAGGCAAACGCGGGACACGTTGAGGTCCGACGCGCCGAGTTTTATGTATTCCATAGGCGCACCGTCACTTCTTCTCCGCCGCGATCTGCGGCAACGTCTTCCCGCCGACGCCCCAGTTTTCCGGCTCGTTTTCCTCAATCAGCACAAAGAAAGCCGACGCGGGCATTCCCAAAGTTTCGCTGGCGACTTTCGTGAAGCCGGCCACCAGCTTTTCTTTCTGCTCCGTCGTCGCTTTCGCGGTCTTCATCTCAATAAACGGCATTTTCGTTTCCTCCTGTCCTCTTGTTAGGAAAGCAATTTTTTCGCGTTCCCCGCATAAATTTTTCCCGACAGTCCGCGCTCCGCCAGCACTTCGTCCAGCGCTTTTTTGCGTTGCAGCACAATCGGCGCGAGCACATACGGGTAATCGCTTCCAAAAACGATATGCTCCTCGTCCGTGATCCGAAGCAGCATATCCATCTGGTCCGGTGTCGGGTCCCCCGCGAGGTCGAACCAAAGAATTTTCATGCCCGCCTCGAGATCCACCGGCTCCATTTTGCCCATCGCCGAAAGCAGCTTGAACATCCCGCCCGCGCGGCTTTTCATGTAGGGCAGGAACGAGCCGCAATGGGGCACCACGAGACGGACGCGCGGGAATTTTTCCAGCGTCCGGTTCGCCAAAAGATTCACCACCGCCCGCGTGGTATCCGCCGGATATTCATAAAGCGCCATCACGCCGCCCGTGACGACGCTTTCGCGCGGCAAACTCCGCGCGGGGCTGGGGTGCAAAATCACCAATGCGCCGCGCTTGTCCAGCTCCGCGAACAACGAATCAAAACGCGGATCGCCTAAATACACGCCGTCGCTGTTGGACGCGACCTTCACGCCCAGCGCGCCTAAATGTTCCGTCGCGTAATGAAATTCCTCTATCGCGCCCTCGACGTCAGGCAGGGGCAGCGCCGCGACGAAGCCGAATTTCTCCGGATGCTTCCGGCAGAACGCGGCGTATTCCTCATTGACCGCCCGCGTGACCTCGCGGGCAAGCCCCGCGTCGCCATGATAAGTGTGCGGCGTCGGCATGGACAGCACAGCGTAGTCGAGACCTGCATCCGCCATGAATTGCAGATGCGCTTCTTCCGACCACTGCGGAATGGGAAAACCTTCTTCCGCCACGACGTCGATGCCGAGGCGTTTCAGCCCGTCGACATAAGACGGCAGCATCGCGTGGGCGTGAAAATCCACGCGCCGCCCGGACATTCTCTCCGCCGACGCCATCGAGGGGAACCGTCCCAGGAACGCCGACGCCGCCGCGACGCCGGACAGCTTCAAAAAATCACGTCGTTTCATGTTGATTCAATCCTCATCCCGTATAAGCGTCCTCGATTGTGTTGGTAAAACTCTGCGCTTTTAGCCAGCGCTTTTCTTCGTCCGTTTCCGGAATATCGATCCTTTCGATCTTGAAAATAACGGGGCGGGTGCCGTCGTTGCAGCAGGCGATCATCATCCGCTCGTCGTTCGTCCATTTGTGCATAATCGAGCCGCCCTGGAGCGCCGCGTACACATACCGGCTGATGGCGTCCCATGCCTCGCCGCAGAATTTTCCGTTCAGCAGATGATAAAAATCATCGCGTTCGGCTGTCCGCTTCAGCAGGAACGTGTCTCCCGCCTTGAAGAACGGGCAAGGCCCGGACTTCGGATCGGCAAGATATTTCTCTTGGTACTCGGGAAATACTTTTGTTTCCAATACCGTGATCTTGCATTCGTGTTGCATCAGAGAGCCCCCATCCAGTTACGGTTTCACAACCGCTTTCAAAATCGGGTCGGTCGCCGAGACAAGCCGCTCGAAGGTCTTTTGCAGCTCGTCCAGCGAAACGATGTCCGTCACATACCGCTCCGGATCAATGATGCCGTTCGCGATCAAATCAATCGTGCCGGAAAATTCCTCCCGCGTGCAGGAGACGCTGCCGAGAAGCTGCACTTCCTGCAAGACGGCGCGGTTGATGTTCACGGGGATCGTCTCCGTCATGCTGTTGCCGATCATCACCACGCGCCCGCCCGGCTTTACGGCGTGGATGCAGGTGTCGAGCGTGCTTTCCGCGCCCACGACCTCAAAGGCCACATCGAAGCCGCCGCCCGTCGCCTCCGCCATTTTTTGCCGCGCGTCCGGCTCGTTGCTGTCAAAATAGGCGTCGAAGAATCCCGCCTTTTTCGCCGGGGCCAGCTTCCGGTCGTTGCGCTTGGACATCGCCACATAGGCCGCGCCGGATTTTTTCGCCAGCTCGCCGATCATGTTGCCGATGATGCCCGTGCCGACGACGAGGACTTTGTCGAATCGCCCTTTCATCAAAGCGACGCGCCGATCTTCCGTGCCATCTCGCCGAATTCCGAGCGCTCGACCAGCGACCGCGAGCCGCAGCCCGTGCCCAGCACCTGCCCCGCGTCCGTCCAGTTCATATAGCGCACCAAGGTATCGTAATGGGCGGCCAGCGCCTGGAAGGTCCAGTCCGCGCTGTTGTACGCCG
>CAMVJN010000072.1 GCA_947167825.1 uncultured Selenomonadales bacterium
AATGCTGAAATATCGAACAGGGCTTGCCGATATGCCCGCCTATGATGTGGCGGAGAGGGACTGGCGATTGAAGCTCAATGCCAACGAGGCGCCGACGACATTGCCGCCGCTTGTCGAGGAGCGCGTGATGGCGCGGCTGTCGCATATCGCGTTCAACCGCTACCCGAATATGGAAATGAAAGACCTGATCGAGCAAGTGGCGGCGAATTTTTCCCTTCGGGAAGGGCAGGTTTTCTTCGCCAACGGCTCCAGCGAGATTATCGAAAAACTGTTTTACGCGTTCGGCGGGAAAAATCACGCGATCGTTTACCCCGAGCCGTCATTTTCCATGTATAAGATTTATGTGAAGGCCGCGGACGCAAAGGGCGTTCCTGTAGGACTGGAAGAGGATTACAGCCTCGACCGGGAGAAATTCGTCCAAGCAGTGAAGGAAAGCAAAGCGTCGTTGGCGGTGGTCTGCACGCCCAACAATCCGACGGGCAATCTGGCTTCGTTAGAAGACATAGAATATATCGCCCAAAATATTGACTGCGCGTTTGTCGTCGATGAAGCGTATATTGAATTTGCGGGGGAGGACGCCTCCACCGTGAAGCTTCTTTCCAAATATCCGCACATGATTGTGGCGCGGACATTCTCGAAAGCCTATGGGCTGGCCTCGGCCCGTGTCGGCTATATGTTGGCGGATGAAGCCGTGGTGCGGATGGTGGAAAAGGCGTTCATGCCGTACCATTTGAATGTGCTGTCCCTCGTCACGGCGGACATCGTCTATCAGATGCGGGACGAATTTTTGCCGAGGATTTATATGCTGCGGGACGAGTGCCGACGCGCGGCGGAGGAACTGAAAAAGATCAAGGGGCTGACCGTTTATCCGTCCCGTACGAATTTTTTGCTGCTCAAATGCTCGGAAGCGGAGAAATTGAACGAATACCTTGCAGAGCAGGGGATCGGCGTCCGGAGCTTCGGCAGTGCGCCGAGACTGGAAAACTGCCTGCGCATTTCGATGGGAACGCGGGAGGAAAACGATCTGTGGCTCGGAGAAGTCAAGCGTTTCATGGGAGGGAAGAAGTAAGATGCGAAAGGCGGAAAAAAAGCGGAAGACGGCGGAAACTTCCGTTCGCGTTTCCGTGAATCTGGACGGCAAGGGCGAAAGCAAGATTGAGACGGGCGTCGGTTTTTTCGATCACATGCTGACGCTTTTTGCGAAACACGGCGGATTTGATCTCGACGTGGCGTGCCAAGGAGACTTGGCGGTGGACGGGCACCATTCCATTGAGGACATCGGCATCGTGCTGGGCGAGGCGGTCAAAGAAGCGTTGGGCGATAAAAAAGGCATTGCGCGTTACGGCTCGTTCTATGTGCCGATGGACGAGGCACTGGCCTTCGTCGCCCTCGACATCAGCGGGCGACCGTATCTCGTCTATGACGGGGGGGAGATGGCCCCCGTCGTCGGCGGCTACGACACGGAGCTGACAGAGGAATTCCTGCGGGCGTTCGCGTTCAACGCGGGCATTACGCTCCACGCGAAAATCCTTTACGGAAACAACACGCACCACAAAATCGAGGCGCTTTTCAAAGCCCTCGGCCACGCGTTGGCGGTTGCCGTCGCAAAAGATGAAAAAATTAAAGGCGTGCTTTCGACGAAAGGCGTGCTGTGAAAACAAGTATAAAAAAGCCTCCGCGTCGCGGGGGCTTTTTGCATGAGCAGGGCGCGGTGTATGCCGCGCCCTTGCTTTATGAAATCTTTATTCTTTTGGATTGCAAAAATAATTTTACATGGATTTTTACTGTGCGCCTGATGGAATTTTTATTTACATTGGTTTCGGTTACGTTTCGTGACAATCCCTCAGCCCTCAAGGGAATGCCGGATTAACGAATTCGCAACTGCTTCTTGCCATTTTTTTGATGTATGGCATAATTTTTGACATAAAAATTTTTTAAGTCGTTTTTTTATCGGCGCAGAAGGGGAAGGCTATGGAAGTTGATATGATGCGGGTTTCCAGCAGCGGGCAAATTTTTCTGCCGACGAAAATGCGAAAGGCGCTTTCCATTTCCGAGGGTGACTTTCTGGCGGCCTATGCCACGGACGAGGCGATCGTGCTGAAGCCGGTCCGGCTGCCGACGGTGGAGGAATTTTCGGCATGGCTGGACGAGGCTCGGGCGTGGGCGGCGGAGGCCGGGTACGGGGAAGAGGACATGGCCGGGATCGTGAAATCCGTCCGGAGGAAAAAGCGGACATGAAGATCGTCATAGACACCCAAGTCGTCCTCACGGCGGTGTTTTTCGGCGGGGCGCCCCGGCAGATCGTCGAGGCCGTGGCGCGGGGAACCTTGGCGGCCTACGCCACGCCGGACATTGCGGCGGAATACGGGGCGGCGGTCGCCAAGGCGGCGGCGAAAAAGCGGGAAAAGCTCCGCCCCCATCTTTTGCTTCCGTTCACCGCGAGGCTGCACATGATCGAGGCGACGCCCAAAGCCGCGACGTGCAAAAATTCCGGCGATGACAAGTTCCTGTCCTGCGCCTTGGACGCCGGGGCTTTCTATATCGTCGGCGGAGACAAGCGATTGCAGCTTACGCGGCTGGGAAAGACAGCCAAAATCATGACCGCCGAAGGCCTCTCCCCAATCCTTGCCCTGTGTTCCTGATTCCCACAAAAAAGCCGTCCTTGCTTTGTTTTTGCTTGCGGAAACGCCGAATAAGTCCCTTCGGCCCATGCCGAGTCTTTTTCCGCCTGTCGTCGTCAATCCCCTCTCGACGTAGCAATGCTACGCCTTCGAGGTGCTTTCCTAGACAGACGAAAAAATCCTTCGGCATGGCCTCGAATTGACTTAATCGTCGTTTCCGTGCCCAAAACAGGCAAAGGAAAAAATTACGGAGGCGATGAGAATGCGAAAAAAATTGGCCAGCGTACTGCTGGGCGTAGCTTTGGCGGCGGGATGGGGTGCCGCGAGCCCATCGTGGGCGAGCATGGAGACAGCCCACGAGGCTCGGCAGGAGGTCGCCGTGGAGAGGCAAAGCGTTTCCCCGGAGGACTCATCGGGATTTGTGGCGCTGGCGGAGGCAGTGCCGGACATCATTATGGAAGTTCGTTATTATTCCACCTACAATTTTGTCGGCGATCGCGTGGACGGCTATGATGAGCCGTGCGTGCTCTTGACGCGGGAGGCGGCCGCCGCGCTGAAGGCCGTTTCCGACGATGTGAAAGCGCAGGGCTATCGTCTGAAGGTCTACGACGCTTACCGTCCGCAAATGGCGGTCGACCATTTCGTGCGCTGGGCGGAGGACTTGGCGGACACGCGCATGAAGCCGTATTTTTACTCGAACGAGGAGAAGGACGTGCTTTTCGCGAAGGGATACATCGATGCCAAGTCGGGTCACAGCCGGGGCAGCACGGTAGACCTGACGCTTTTTGACATGGCGACGGGCAAAGAGCTGGACATGGGCGGAACGTTTGACCATTTCGGCATCGAGAGCCACCCCGACTGGTGCGGCAATCCGGACACAGGGGAATATACAGGCAAGGCCGAGGGAGGCATCACCGAGACGCAGTTCAAGAACCGTATGGTGCTCCGCGCCGCGATGCTTCGCCACGGCTTCAAGCCGCTGGAAACGGAATGGTGGCACTTCACGCTGAGGAACGAGCCGTATCCCGACACCTATTTCACATTCCGGGTACGCAAGCTGCGGGCGCAAGCAAAACAATAAAGCCGGGGAACATCGCATAGGCAAAGAAGCCATTGTTCTTCATGTTTTGCCGGAAGACAGAAGCATCGTGGTTGCGCAGCTCCAATAAAGGATACTTGACGAAAATTTTTGGTTCTATAATAAATGTTGTGGTGTGGCAAAAATGTCAGCCGCAACATTTGTTATAGAGCCGAAAAAAGCCTCCGCATCGCGGGGGCTTTTTTCGTAGGCGAACAGAAAACACTATTTCTTTGAATTATAATATTTATTTAGGAAAAACGTCGAAAAAATTAACACGATTAAGCAAGCAAGGGCGTAGGTTAGTTGCAATTCCACTGTTGGTAGTTTGTCGCTTAACAAATTCTGTTCGCATTTTGTTGAATTTCGTATGTTTATTATCCAAACAACTTTATCTATTGTTGTCACCAATACAGAAAAAATAGTCGACGATAACAACCACTTCAAAAATTGAGATTCTTCATTCAATTTATGAACATAACAATATATTAAAAAGACCAAAAACAAACTGGCAATCATTGATTCGCAAAATGCTTCCAAATTCAAATGAGTAAACAATAGTCTCGTCGCTCCTCCCAAAAGAAACACCGCCATATTGGCGGCGTTTCTCATCATCAATTTTTACAGTCTGCGCATTGCGTAGCAAAGATCTCCGTCATCCGTATAGAATTTCAAAGTTGCTCCGTTGTCAAAAATTTTCATGACTCCATGAGGAAAATTTGCAGTTGCAAAACACGCTATTGTGCAATGAGCGGTTCCGTTTTCAACGAAAACGTCATAAATGATAGCGGTGTCACTTCTTGTTCCTCCTCGTGTGCCTTTTGTAATTGTGCCGACGAAATCTCCGTTTTCATAGGTGAATGTTACGATGGCACCCGTATTGTCATAACTCATATATTTTGCTAGTCTGCCGCTTTCTGTAATCCGATAATTTCCCGTCAAGTCAGCGAGTCCCATCGCGCTTGCCGTCGGCGTGTTCATCATCAGCGCGGTGCAGGACAGCAGCACCGTCAAGCAAACCATCATAAGCCCTGTTTTCATTTTCTTCATTTTGTCATTCCTCCGTTTTCTTTTTTTCGGACGGCTCTTTCTCGCGCCTCCTTCGTCGCCTGTGAATTGTCCTTCGTATGCGCATATTTTACCCCCCCCCGTGGACTTGTCAAGCCGCGCAAAGATTCAGACAATGCTTTGCGCGAGTAAGCAGTTCGCGGTTTCTTGCACGTTTCACATGGATTTTTAATGTACGCCTAACGGAATTTTCATTTCTGCTTTGTCGTTTGCGATTTTTTGCATTTTTTGCTAAAATAAGCGCAAGCATAGGAAAAGGAGGAAAGCTATATGCTTGCTGTGGCTGGATATTATGACGGCGCTGTAGTAAAACCGTTGGATCCTTTGGCGGCAAAGCCAAATCAACGAGTGATGATTACGGTCATGGACGATTTTATCGCTTCCAATGAAATTGGCGTTCCTGGAAAGCGCAACAGGAGCAATTTCTTTTCTCTTGCGGGGCAGATTGACATGGATGGAGATGCCGTAGCGGCATTGCGTGAAAGGAGCAAGCTTTGATGATATTGGCGGATGCGAATATCATCGTTGACTTTTGGCGAAACCCAAACTGCCTGAACTACAGCTTTATGAAATGTGATGGTGTCATATACTATGGTTGCGATTATGGATTACAGCGTCGGGAATCTGCAAGGTGTGTTGTACGAGAAGAAGTATTGCAAAATAAAATAGTCAAGTACGATTGACCAAATCGTACTTGACTATTTTATTTTGTGCGCTATACTATACTCGCGAAAGAAAAAGTATTCCTGTTTTGGATTTTTCGTCCGCGGTATATAAGATTACGTAAGACTTTCCTGCGGAAAGGTCTAACGTAATCTAGTATAAAAACAGGGGGAGGTGCGCCGTATGTTTATCGGCAGGGAGCGCGAGATGGATGCATTGAACCGATTGTACGCGTCGGGCAGATTTGAATTTGTCGTTCTCTATGGTCGTCGTCGGGTCGGAAAGACGGCGCTGATCACCCGTTTCATCGAGGATAAGCCCGCCGTCTATTTCACGGGCATCGAGAGCAGCGCGAAACAGAATCTTGAAAATTTGAGCCAAAGCATTATGGAATACACTGGCGGGGTGGAGGGCGCGATGTTTTCTTCCTTTCAGGCCGCGCTGGAATCCGTGTTCCGGCTGTCCGAAAAAAAGCGCGTGGTCTTGGCGATTGACGAATACCCGTATGTGGCACGGGCGTCCAAAAGCCTCGCGTCCGTCCTGCAGCGGCTGATCGACGCCTACAAGGAAAAATCCAGATTGATGCTGATTCTTTGCGGTTCGTCTATGTCGTATATGGAGGATCACGTGCTTGCGTATAAAGCGCCCTTATACGGCAGACAGACGGCGCAGATCAAGCTTCAGCCGTTCGCGTTTGAGGAAGCTCGCAGATATTTTTCCCGTTTCTCCGCCGAGGAACAGGCGATCGCCTATGGCATTGTGGGCGGTACGCCGCAATATCTTTTGCAGGTGGACAATGGGCAAAGCATCGAGGAAAATGTGAAACGGCTGCTTTTGAATCCGGCTTCCCCGATGTACGAGGAGCCGGTCAATCTGCTCAAGCAGGAAGTCCGCGAACCCGCGCTTTACACGGCAATCGTAACGGCGATTGCGGGCGGCGCTTCCCGTATGTCTGAGATTTCCGGCAAGGTAGGAGA
The DNA here is from genome assembly GCA_947167825.1 of uncultured Selenomonadales bacterium. Taxonomy (GTDB): domain Bacteria; phylum Bacillota; class Negativicutes; order Selenomonadales; family Selenomonadaceae; genus RUG12372. The sequence continues at coordinate 6,408 of CAMVJN010000072.1, forward strand.
AGACACGAATACTTGCTCCGCGTATATCAAGAATCTTGTCGCGCTCGGCATAGTGCGAAAAGAAACGCCTTACGGCGAAAAAGCCTCCAAGAAATCGATTTATTCGATTGCGGACAATATGTTTCGCTTTTGGTATCGGTTTGTGCCGGAAAACGCCTCGCTGATTGAGCGCGGCGCGGCGGAGATTGCCTACAGGCGGATTGAACCGAATCTTTCGGACTATATGGGAAAAGTGTTCGAGGAAATTTGCAAGCAGTATCTATGGAAATTGCTCCTCGACGGGAAATCCCCGGTGATGTTCACATCGTTGGGGCGATGGTGGGGAAGCGACCCTGTCCGCAAGCGTCAGGCGGAAATTGATATCATGGGAGAGCAGGACAAGACGACGGCGCTTTTTGCCGAATGCAAGTGGACTAGGGAAAAAATCGACCAAAGCGTCCTGGAAACGCTCGTCGAGCGAAGCGGACTTTTCCCATACAAGAACAGGCACTATTTCCTGTTTGCAAAGTCCGGCTTTACAAAAGGGTGCAGCGAAGCGGCAAAAGTGTTGGGAAATGTCGAGTTGCTTCGGTACGCGGATATGTATCCGCCTTGCACATGAATGGAGCCTCTTTATTGAAAAAGTGAAATCTGCTATAATCCGTAGTGCGAAGGAGAGAGGTTATTTTGGAAAGTTTGGTTTTACGGTCATGATTGCGATTATGGATTACGGCGTCGGGAACCTTTTCAGCGTCGAGAAGGCGTTTCTTTTTCTCGGCGCGGACGCGATGATCACGAACGATGCCGAGGTGCTTCGGCGGGCGGACAAGATTGTGCTGCCGGGGGTCGGAGCTTTTGGCGATTGCATGAAGAATCTTCGGGCCAGCGGCATGATTCCCGTTTTGGAGGAACGGGTTCGGGCAGGCGTGCCGCTCTTGGGCATTTGCGTCGGGCTGCAAATTCTTTTCGAGGGCAGCGACGAGTCGCTGGAAGCGGAAGGGCTGGGATTCTTTCGCGGGCGCGTGCGGAAAATCCGGGCGGACGGGCTGAAAATCCCGCACATGGGATGGAACTCCATCGAAGCCAAGCAACGGGCGCAGATGGATTTGTTCGCGGGGCTTCCGGAAAATCCGTTTGTCTATTTTGTCCACAGCTATCATGCCGTGCCGGAGGATGCGGGCATTGTGACGGCGACGGCGGACTACGGCGAGCGGCTGACGGCGGCAGTGGCGAAGGGGAATATTTGCGCGACCCAGTTCCATCCCGAAAAATCCGGAGATGTGGGGCTGAAAATCATAAAAAATTTTGTGGATGGAGGCGACGCGGCATGATGATTTTTCCGGCCATCGACCTTCGGGGCGGACATTGCGTTCGTCTCTACAAGGGCGATTTTTCAAAGGAAGAGATATTTTCCGACCATCCCGGCGAGATGGCAAAAAAATGGGAGGGCATGGGCGCGAAATATCTCCATGTTGTCGATCTCGACGGCGCTCGCGGCGGGCAATCGGAAAACCTGCCCGCCAT
>CAMVJN010000073.1 GCA_947167825.1 uncultured Selenomonadales bacterium
GTCGTCGGAGGGCTGCTCCTCCTTGGCCACGATGCGGCCTTCCTGTTCTTCCACTTATTGCTTCCTCCCCGCGAATTCCTTCAACGCAAACTTGACCGCATCCTCTGTGGAAACCGGTTCCTTGATGCGGCGCAGGACGGAGGCAATTTCCGCCTGCGAATAGCCGAGCGACGAAAGCGCCGCAGCCGCGTCGGAAAGATGATCGCTGCCGATTTCCTCCGCCGGGGCTTCAAACTCTCCTTCCGCGCCGTCAAGCTCCGCCGCTTTATCCTTCAGTTCCAAAATCATGCGCTCCGCCGATTTCTTGCCCACGCCCGGCAGCTTGGTCAAAACGGCAACCTGTTTTCCGTGGATGGCCTGGAACAGCTTGCTCACCGTGATCGACGACAGGATGCCAAGCGCCACTTTAGGACCGATACCGGAAACGGAGATCAGCATCTGGAATCCCTGATACTCCTCCTGGCTCTCGAACCCGAAAAGCGTCATCGCGTCCTCACGCACGGAAAGATGCGTGTAGAGCATGGCGTCTTCCCCTGTTTTCAGCCGGCTTCGTGTCAACGTGGGAATAAACACGCGATATCCGACCCCTCCGACGTCCAAAAGGCAGTAATCCGCCAGCAGTTGAACAACCTTTCCCCGCAAAAATCCAATCATACCGCTGTTTTTCCTCCTATCGGTTTCTCCATTCCGGACTGTCCATGCAGTGCAGCGCGCAAATCGCGACCGCCAGTGCGTCCGCCGTATCGTCCGGTTTTGGCGGCTCGGGCAGGTTCAGAAGCTTTGTTACCATGTAAATCACCTGCTCCTTTGTCGCTTTCCCGTAACCTGTCACCGACTGCTTGACCTGAAGCGGCGTCCGCTCAACGATTTCCAGGTTGTTTTTCGCCGCGGCCAACAGAACCACGCCCCGCGCCTGCCCGACGGGAATCGCCGTCGTCACGTTGCGATTGAAAAAAAGCTGCTCGACACCCATCGCGTCGGGCTTATATTTTTTGATCAGAGCGTCAATCCCGTCGTAAAGCTTCATCAGCCGATCCTGCATCCGCGCTTTCGCGCTCGTCGTGACGGAGCCGTATTCGTGGGGAATCAATCGGCTCCCCTGCCCCGCCTCGACAAATCCGTATCCGCAAATCGCCGTGCCCGGATCAATCCCAAGTACCAGCAAAAAATTTCCCACCTTCAGAACAGCGTTTGTTCTATATCGAAGCACCAAAAAACATCTCATCCGCCGATAACGCGGTCTCCCTTCCACTCAAAAGGAAGGCAGGGACGTTATCAATTTTTGATTGCGGCTTGTTTATTATATCATAATTTCTAAATTATGTATCTATGTTCGCTTTTTTATTTCTACCGTTCTATGACGCTCTTTCGGTACGTCTCTGAATCCTCCAGATGCAGTTTCTGCTTTGGCGTCGGCGCAAGACGGTAACCCTCGTTCTCCCGCAGAACAAGCCCCAATTCCTCGAACACTTTGAGCGCGGCCTTCATCGTGTTTTCGGACGCGCCGCACTGCTTCGCCAAGCTCCCAATCTTCCCGGAAATCTTCGTCATTTTTTTCAGCACGAGATAAATGCCGCCAAGAATTTCCCGCGACAGTGCCGGATCTCGTCTTTCAGAGGAACGAAGCTCCGCCAGTTTGCACTGCACCGTTATTTTTCCGTTCCACTCGTTGAACTCAGGTATATAGGCGATATCGACGGGGCCGCGGTCTACCATGACGCCTTTTTCAAACATATTCCAGCCAATAGCCTGAATCGTTTGCGCTCCGGCATCCATATAAAATTTCAAATGCTGCCCTTCACGTCCTATCGCCCGGACGTCGAATCCTTCCACGCCGAAGCAGCCGAAAAGCGGGCGCGGATTTGCCATTCCGTAAGGCTCAAGATAGGAAAGCTCCGTCACAAGCCCGGCCGTTATTTCCTCCGGTCGAAGCTCTGTTTCCAACGCAAGACAGGGAACATAGTCTTCCTCGGTCATATGTTCTTCCGCGTAAGCGTCCAGTGCCTGACGAAGCGCGTCAATATTCTCCGGCAGCACCGTAAGTCCCGCCGCCATTTCATGACCGCCGAACCGCACCAGCGTATCCTTCGCCGCCGTCAGCGCGTCGAAAAGATGAAAGCCTTTGATGCTGCGACACGAACCTTTCCCCTCGCCGTCCAGAAGGCTGACAACAATCGTCGGGCGATAATAGAGGTCGACGAGGCGCGAAGCGACGATGCCGATGACTCCCGGATGCCAGTCCGCCCCCACGACGACAAGAATTTTCGCCGCCGCCGTATCCACGGAAGCAAGCTGCTTTTTCGCCTGCTCCAGAATGTCGGCCTCGACCTGTTGACGCTCGGCGTTTAATTCATTCAACATCAGCGCGATATCTTTCGCTTTGTTTTCATCTTCTGTGAGCAACAGCTCGACGCCGCGCATCGCCGTTTCGAGACGGCCTGCGGCATTCAGCCTCGGCGCCAGCATGAAGCCGACCTGCCCGCTCAATATTTCCTTCCCGGCGAGCCCCGCTGCCTCAATCAACTGCTGCAAGCCTTTAAGCTTCGTTTCCTTCATGCAGACGAGACCGAGCTTTACAAGCTTGCGGTTTTCCGAAAGCAGCGGCACGATATCGGCAACTGTGCCAAGAGCAACGATTTCCAAATCGTCCTCGAACTCCTCGTCCCTGATCTCACGGAAAAGCGCCTGGCACAACTTGAAAGCGACGCCGACGCCGGCCAGATCCTTGAACGGATAACCGCAGTCCGCGCGGTGAGGGTCTACAACCGCCGCCGCGTCGGGAAGCGTCTCCCCGGGCAAATGATGATCGGTGACGACGATATCAATCACGCCGCGCACAGATTCAATTTCCGCCGTGCCGGCAATACCGCAGTCCACAGTCACGACGAGCCCCGCGCCGTCGTCCGCGATTTTTTTCAGTGACTCCGGATGGAGCCCGTAGCCCTCCTGCCTGGCCGGGATATAATAGTCCGCCGCGGCGCCGAGCCGGCGAAGCGCGCGCACGAGAAGCGTCGTCGCGGTAATGCCGTCCACGTCGTAATCGCCGTACACAACAATTTTCTCCGAAGACTCTATTGCCTGGCGAATCCGCGACACCGCGCGATCCATATCCTTCATCAGGAACGGATCGTAATACGCCTGAAGGCTCTCCGGATGCAAAAACGCCTTTGCTTCCTGCACGTCCGTGATATCCCGCCGACGCAATATACCCGCGAGGAACGGCGAAATGCCGAGCTGCTTGGCAAACGCTTTATCCGATTCGTCCATTTTGCCTACGATTGTCCATTTCTTGCGCAAAGAGACTTCCCCCATAACAGAAAAGGCACACGGGAAAACTCTCGTGCACCTTTCATTTTCCCAGCTTTACTTTACCCGCGCCTTTTTCGCTTCATTCCAGTTGCGAAGCGTAACCCAAAGCGGGCTTGCGACGAAAATCGACGAGTAGCAGCCGCTAAAGAACCCGATGAGCAACGCAAAGGAAAAATCCTTCGTCGTATCGCCGCCGAACCAGTACAGCGCGAACGTCGTGAACAACACCGTGAGAACCGTATACAGGGATCGCGTCAGGGTTTGGTAAATACTGCGGTTCGCCAGCTCGACGATGTCCCCGCCGCGCCGAAAATGAAGGCGCAGATTTTCACGAATCCTATCGAAAATGACGATGGTATCGTTGATCGAATAACCGACAATCGTCAACAGCGCCGCGACAAAGGAAGAATCCACCTGTTTCTGCAAAATCGAGAATACGCCGAGCACCACGAGCACGTCGTGAATCAGCGCCAGCACCGCCGCGATGCCGAAGCGGAACTCAAAGCGGAACGAGACATAGGCGACAATCAAGAGCCAAGAAAGCATCGTCGCCATCGCCGCGTTCATCAGAAGTTCCGACCCCATGGTGGCGCCGACCTTTTCCTCACGGAGCACCGCGTAATCGCCGAGTTTTTCCTTCAAGGACGCCATGATTGCCTTGCGGTCGTTTTCCTCCAAATCCACGGTGCGGATCATCACGTCCCGTGCTTCCGTGGCGGAACTCTCATCGCCGGAAAGCTGGATCATGCTGTTGTCGAGATTGTAGCCTTTCATCACATCGCGCACATCGGCAATCGAGGCCGCCTTGTCAAAACGCAGCTCGATGATGGTGCCGCCGGTGAAGTCGATGCCGTAATTGAATCCCTTGGCGACCATCGAGACAAGGCCGGGAATAATCACGCACAGCGAAATGAAATACCAAATCTTGCGCCGTCCCACAATATCGAAATTACGCACGGCGGACACCCCCTTCCGCCGCCGGCGCTTTGCTCGCGCCGTAAACAAACGGGTTCGTGAAGACATTGGCCCCGATCAGGAGCTTCAGCATGAATTGCGTCAACGAGATTGCCGTAATCATGGACAGCACGACGCCCAAGCCCAGCGTGATCGCGAAGCCTCGAATCGATCCGGTGCCGAACATGAACAGCACGATCGAAGCAATGATGGTCGTGATGTTCGAGTCGAAGATTGTCGTGAACGCGCGCTTGAAACCAGAGTTCATCGCCGCGCGGAGCGTCTTGCCCGTCAGGTATTCCTCCTTGAAGTGCTCAAAAATCAGCACGTTGGCGTCCACCGCCATACCGATGGACAGGATGATACCCGCCACACCCGGAAGCGTCAGCGTCGCGTCGAGGAACTTCAGCGCCGCGAGCAGCATCAGCACATACGCCATCAGGCTGATATCCGCGATAAGACCGGAAAGCCGATAGAAAAGAAACATGAAAATGAGCACCGCACCGATACCCACCGCGAACGCGAACTCGCTCTTGTCCTTCGAGTCCTGTCCCAGCGTCGGGCCGACGGTGCGCGTCTCGATGATGTTGACCTTGACCGGGAGCGCGCCGCTGCGGAGAAGGATCGCGAGGTTATGCGCTTCCTCCAACGTGCGGGAGCCGGTGATAACCGCTTTGCCGCCGAGAATCGGCTCCTTGACGTTCGGCGCGGTCAGCACTTCACCATCCAAAAGAATCGCAATGGTGCGTCCCACATTGTTTGTCGTCAGTTCGCCGAATTTCTTTCCTCCTTCGTCACTGAACTCCAGCGCGACGAGATTCTGCCCGGACTGGTCGGTCTGTTCTTTCGCGTCCTTGAGGTCGGTGCCCGTCAGCACCGTATTCCCCGCTTCGTCCTTGAATTCCAGCATCGCCGTCTTGCCGATGACCTGGATCGCCTTGTCCGGATCCTTGATTCCCGGCAGCTCGACGATAATGCGGCGCGCGCCCTGCCTCTGGATGATTGGCTCAGTCAATCCCAGCTCGTTGACGCGCTTTTCCATGATGCGGACAACGCGCTGCATTGCGTCGTCGTTCACCTGCGCCTCTTCGGTATCCTCCGCCTCGAGGACGACGTGGGTGCCGCCCTGCAGGTCAAGTCCCTGCCGGATCGAATAGGCCAGCGGCGAAACAAACGTGATGAACAGCCCCACAATCGCCGCAATGACAATCAGCAGCTTGCCAAATTCTTCTTTTCTCAACGATAGTTCCTTCCCTTCTTCTTATGCTTCCATAACCGGAATCGGGTACGACGCCGACAAAAAGCCGACGCCCGCGTTTTCCGCCTTGTCCGGCGCCACGCCAAGCACCGCCACCGTCATATCCTCGGATGGCTGCTCCTGATCGAGTTCCAGCGCGTAATCGAGGATATTTTTCGCAATGAAGGCAGCGTCCTCCGCCGGATTCCCGCAGACAATCTCCCACAGCTTCTCTTCCTCGAAATGCGCGCCCCCGCGCCTTTTCCCTGCCGTGCGAATGCCCTCGCTGACAGCGACGAGAATCATGCCCTGCGCCAACGGCAGCTCATAGGTCTGCGGATTGACATTGCGGCTCATGCCCAGCGCCGTCGCCTCGTCGTCATAGACCGTCTCGTATTCCTCAGTCCAGACATAAACAGGCGTCTGCCCGCTCCGGCCGATAGCCACCGACTCCGTCTCCGCGTCCACGCCGAAAATCGTCAACGCGCAGGCGACCTTCCGATCCTTCATTTCGTAAAGCTCTTCGTGAACGGTTTTTGCGACGACGTCGTTCTCCTTTCCCTCCAGCACAAGGCTCCGGGCGCGCTGGGTGACCCAGCGGCTCGTCTGCTGCGCGGCGGGCGTGTTCCCGTGACCGTCCGACAAAATCATCGTCATGCCGCCCCGCCGCTCGACAAGGCTGTGGCTGTCGCCGCAGTATTCGGCGCCATTTTTCGCGATACTCGCGATTCCAATCTTGATTTCCATACTTGCTTACCACCAAACTGCCTATTGCTTTTTTGCTTTGAAAACACCTTGCTCCGTCACAATCCAGTCGACGCCGCAATCATAAGTCTCCTGCGGAATCCTTTCCGCAATCTGGCAATGGAACGCCAACGCGATTCTTGCCGCCTGCTCCGCCTTTGGCAAAAAAGCGTCGTAATAGCCTCCGCCCATGCCGAGCCGCGCTCCGTCCAATCCGAAAGCCACGCCGGGCACAAGCACGCAGTCGATTTCCTGCGGCGGCACTATAATTCGTTGTTCCTCTTTTACCGTCAGAATATGATACGCGCCGTATTCCAATGCGTCCATCGACGGCACCAGCACCGCTTCCATCACGCGTTTTCCCGTGACAAACGGAATCGCAACCCGCTTGCCCATGCCGAGCAATGAAGAAATCAGCGTTTCCGTCTGTACCTCGTCCTCCATCGCCGCATAGGCAAAAACCGTCCGCGCCCGTTTCAAGGCTTCAAGCGAAAGGACTTGTTCCGTTATCGCCGCGCTGTACGCCGCTCGTTTTTCCTCCGTAAGCGACCGCCGTGCGGCGAGGATTCGCTTCCGCAAGCCCCGCTTCCGTGTTCCGGCTTCGTCGTTATTCTCATTCATCCTGTTTTTCGTCCTCGGCAGGCCAATCCTTTTCAGGTTCCATTTGAGGAGATTTTCCCTGCGTGATATTCCGGCTGATCGCGCTCCGCGTTACCTTAACGACCACCTTGTCGGCAATCTTCAAATCAATCACGTTATTCTTGATTTCCATAATCTCGCCGAAAATACCGCCCACCGTGACGACCTTGTTTCCCTTATGCAGCGTCGCCAGCATATCATCCCGCCGACGCTGCTCCGCCCGCTGCGGCCGGTACAGGAAAAAATAAAAGGCGATCACCATGGCCACAATCGGTCCGTACGCGCTTATCAATGCAAGCATTCCTTCATTCATCCATTACCCCTCCACTTTTTTTCTCCGGAAGTTGATAATTGTTCCAAAAATCGCGGCGAAACTCCGCGAAACGATTTTGCACAATGGACTCCCGCATCGCCCGCATAAACGCCTGCAGGAAATACAGGTTGTGCAGCGTCAACAGCCGCAGGCCGAAAATCTCGCCCGCCCGCACCAGATGGCGAATATATGCCCGCGTGTAGCCGTTCCGGCACGCATAACAGCCGCAGCCCTGCTCCAGTACATCATGGTCGTGGGTAAATACCTGATTCTTCATCACGAGCCGCCCGGTCCATGTCATTGCCATGCCGTTCCGTGCGACCCGCGTCGGGAACACGCAGTCAAACATATCAATACCGCGGGCCACGCCCTCCACAAGACAGTCCGGCGTGCCGACGCCCATCAGGTACCGCGGCTTGTCCTGCGGCAAATGCTCGGTGGAATGTTCGAGCATCTCATACATCAATTCCTTCGACTCGCCGACGGAAAGACCGCCCACCGCGTAGCCGGGAAAATCCATCTCGACCAGCGCTTCCGCGCTCTCGTTACGAAGCTCCTTATACATGCCGCCCTGCACGATGCCGAAAAGCCCCTGGTCGTCCCGCGTCATCGCCT
>CAMVJN010000074.1 GCA_947167825.1 uncultured Selenomonadales bacterium
AGCCCGATGTACGTGGAGAAGTTTAACGTCCTGCAGCATCCGGAAAGCACGGAAAAACTCTGCAAGGCGCTGGCGGAACACTTTAAGAACGAAAAAATTCAGACCGTTGTCGGACCAATGACCGGCGGTATCCTTTTGGCCCACGAAGTGGGGAAGGCTCTTGGAACCCGGGCCATTTTTACCGAGCGCGAAAACGGCCGTATGACGTTTCGCCGAGGCTTCGCACTGGAAAAAGGCGAGCGGGTGCTGATTGTCGAGGACATTGTCACGACGGGCGGCTCAGTCAAGGAAGTCATCGACGTCGTCCGGGAGAACGGCGGCGTCCCGGTGGCCGTTGGAATGCTTGTCGACAGAAGCGGAGGCAAGGTCGATTTTGGCGACGTGCCATATCACGCGCTTCTGCATCTTGACGTTACGACCTACGATCCAAAGCTTTGTCCGCTTTGCGAAAAAGGAACGCCGATGACGAAGCGCGGACGTACGGGGAAATAAACAGTCCCAAAAACCTATTGGGGGAATATCAGTGAAAGATGAGGCAATTGCGCGTGTCAAAGAAGTAACATCCGAGTGGGAATACATGAAAAATCTTCCCAATATGATACATGATTTCCAATTGCAGCGATTGCTAACGCAAGATGAGGATACATATGATTTATATTCATATGTAAATAATTCATTACATCGTTCTGCGACGGTCTATTACCATGCAGAAACCGAAGAATATAAATTGCGCCTTCAAATCGGTTCTTTTGAATTTTGCTATGAAGAATGTATTTCTTCCTCTTTAGAGAATTTTGAACAGATTCTGCGTAAACGCTTCGACGGTATTTTATATGGGATGATAAATTTCGATTATGATAAAATTGAATTTATGCTAAAAAAAACAAATTTATTTCAATGGGATTATTCATCACTATTACCTAACGGTATAGAAGACTTTGAATTATTTATTTTTCCATCTCAACCTCTTCGTATCACAAATGGTTCTTATGTTATTATAGATTACGAATGTTTTGGGTTACAAAGCAACTTTGCTATTTATTATAATATCTTTAGGGATGAATTTTTCAGCGATTCTCGAATAGCTGGTACTCCGGATGTAAACTATGAATTTGATTCGCATACCTTGGAAGAACTTCAGGAAAAGCTTGCACACCATTTAAAAAATCAATTGCGAGCCATCTACGAAAGTGCGAAAAAGAAATTATCTGCATAGAAAACGATAACAAGGCGCGCAGGCAATACACAAAATAGCCTCGCGCTTTATCTATGGAATTATTGACAGGAGGAAATTCATTTTGACGTTTTCTGAAAAACTGGAGACAATTAAAGATCATGTTTTATTACAATATCAGAATTTATTTAAAATAATAGATAAAACCTCAGAAAAAAATACATCGAAAGTTCTTTCTGCTATGCGAAAGATTCGCGTATCCGAAGCATATTTTCATACGACTTCTGGGTATGCTTATGACGACCTTGGACGGCAAAAGCTTGACGAGTTGTTTGCTGAAGTATTCGGCGCAGAACGTGCGCTTGTTCGCACGCAGTTTGTATCAGGAACACATGCACTGGCAACTGTATTATTCGGAATCCTGCGTCCAGGGGATCGATTACTTTCGTTGACAGGAGCACCTTATGACACCATGCAGACCGTGATTGGCTACACGAATCCGTCTTCAGGTTCGCTTAAAGAATTCGGCGTCCTTTATGATGAGCTGCCTTTGGTCGCAAAACGCGTGGATGTCGACTCCATTGCAAAAGCAATTCGTCCGGAAACAAAAATGGCGATGATTCAAAGATCACGCGGTTACAGCGTACGTGAATCACTGACGACAGATGATATCCGATTGATTTGTGAATCGGTCAAACAATGCAATCCAAATTGTATTTGTTTTGTCGACAACTGTTACGGAGAATTTGTGGAGACGACAGAGCCGACTGAGGTAGGCGCGGATATCATGGCAGGCTCCCTTATCAAAAATCCTGGCGGAGGACTGGCGCTTACAGGAGGATATATCGTAGGCAAAAGCGAATTGGTTGAAATGGCTTCCTATCGTTTGACTGCGCCGGGTATGGGAGATGAGCTTGGCGCTTCGCTTGCGAATCATCGACTGCTATTTCAAGGTTTATTTTTAGCGCCTCATGTCGTAGCGCAAGCATTGAAAGGAGCGATATTCGCAGCGGGACTGTTCAAGGAATTAGGCTACAATGTCTGGCCGCAGCCTGAATCTACGAGAAGTGATATTATTCAAGCGATTGAGCTCGGAACTCCCGAAAAAATGATTGCATTCTGCGGCGGTCTCCAAAGATATTCGCCCGTGGATTCTTTTGCGTTGCCGGAACCGTGGGATATGCCTGGCTATGCCGATCAAGTTATCATGGCCGCAGGTGCCTTTGTGCAAGGTGCGTCGATTGAACTGAGCGCCGATGGCCCGATGCGTCCTCCATACAATGTATACCTACAAGGGGGGTTGACCTTTGAGCACGCAATGCTTGGAATTATGGGCGCGGCTCAAGCTATTGAAAACTTGTAATAGAGCGAAGTATTATTTGATAAAAGTTTAGTTCCGATAATTTATACTTATCGGAACTAAACCAAATGCGTTCTTTCTATTCTTGCGGCGACATAATTAAAAGGCTCTATAATAAATGTTGCGGCTGACATTTTTGCCACACCGCAACATTTATTATAGAGCCTTATTTTTGCGTCAAACCATTGTGAAGCTTATCTATAATATATCGTTTTTCCTTTTGTCAAAATCGCAAAATTGCGAGATACGTGTATTTCCTTCAAACAGCCGTCGTCTTGCTCGCGCGCCTGTCCACGGGCAGCGCCAAATATTCGTCGCCGATATGGAGCATCAGGTTGTCGGCGACGAGCTTGGCGAGCGCGTCGTTGATCTCCTTCGCGCTCCAACGCCCCGTCAGTTTTTCCGTCAGCGCGTCCCCTGTGATTGCGTCCCGAGCGGCGCGGATCAGATCCGCTTCGACGCCTGATAGACGGAAAAGGAGACTTTTGGCAATCCGGCGCGTGTCGAGAATCTTGATGAAGTCGCCCTTGTCCACCATATAAAGCATTTGCGGCTGGTTCCGCCACGCCTCGGCCAGCTCGTGGAGCTTTTCATAGGCGGGGCTGATGCGCCGGTAATCGTAATAGCGGGCCAGCTCCTCCGGGTCTGTCGGCGCGAAAAGATGCACCGTCCGCCGGATGAAGTCCCTGTCGTGAAACGCAAAATCGTAGCCCGGATCCGGCGCAATGTCCGGGAGTTCCCCCTTCTCCCCCTTCAGATAGGCACTGTATCGCATGAACTGGATATGGGCGATGGTGTTCGGCGGCGTGAGGTGCATGATCTTCGGCAGCACCGCGTTCGTTTCCTCCGTCATTTCCTCCGTCTCCCCCGGCGTCCCCACGAGGAGATACCATAACAAGTTTATATCGTGGGCGCGGCAGTGCTTCATCATCTGCACCTGACGGATGGCGGAGACACCTTTGTCCATCAGCCGCAGAAGCCCGTCGGAAAAACTCTCGATCCCCGGCTGCAAAGAGGTGAATCCCGCCTGTGCCAGCTTCGCCAGTTCCGTCTCGGATGCCAAAGACTTGATTTCGCAGAAAATGCGCAGGCGGTTTTCGCGATACGCCGCACGTTTTGCCAGTTCGTCCGGCAGTTCCTTTTGGTTGGTGAGGCTGAGAACATTATCGGAGAAAATACATCTCGCGTTCGGGTACCGGGCGGCGAAATCAGCCAGTTCGTCCGCGAACCGCGCGACGCTCTTTTCGCGATAGACATGCGCCGATGTGCCGTTCAGCCCGCAGAAACGGCAGGGCTTTCGCGCCGCCCACCAGCAGCCCCGCGAGCCCTCCACCGTTACGCTGCGCGTTCCCGCTCTTTCCGGCAATAGCGCGTCCCGCTCCCGGTAATAATCGCTGTAATCCGGCAGGGGCAGCGCGTCCAGATCGGTCGTGATTTGCGCGGGCAGCGCTTCCGTTTTCGTGGGCGAAACGACGCTGGGCGGAAGCTCCTCGTCGGGCACCCGTCCGTCCCGGAGAAGCCTTCGGCAGAACGGCGCGAAAATCCCGTCCGCCTCCCCCGTGAACACATAATCGAACGCCCCGATATGCTCGATCAGCGCCGCGCCCGTGTCGCCCTCGCAGTTCGGCCCGCCCGCAAGAATCAGCGGCGCGTCCTTTTCCTTTTTGAGCCGCCGCGCCAGCGCGATCATCGCGTTTTGCTGCTGGTACATCGAGAGAAACGCGACAATCTTCGCGCCGCTGGCCATGACACGGGCGGCGGCCTCCTCCAGATAATCCCCCGTCATCTCGTGCGCCTTTCGGTAGAGCGCGAGAGCGTCCAACGTATCCTGCCGCTGCTCTCCGGCGAAAGCCTTGTTCGGCAGGCGCGTCTCTGTCATCCAGCGGATAAATTCGTCGAAGGGGCGCAGGGTTTTCCCGTGGGCCGCCTCGCCGAAAATCGTCTCGCAGGCGCAGTAGTCATGCCCGTAGCCGATGGTGCAGACCTGCATGATTTTCCGGTAATCGTCGGCGCCGATCCGCTTCACAAAATACAGGTATTCATGCTGCACGCGGCTGGTAACGCCCGCCTCGCGGAGGGCGGCCTTGAACATGGCGAAGGTCAGGTCCGGCAGATATTCGTCGCAAAAAGGCGTAATGACAAGAAGCACGTCCACGGGCGAAAGGCCCGTTTTCGCGTCCGCCACGTTGATGCTTTCTATAACGTTCATATCGTTTTTCCTTTCGCCGCAATGCGGAAGTTCACAAGAAACCGGATTGTTTTCGCGCCCCTCGCCCGCTCCGCGATCGCCCCCGCATAGGGGCGCATGGCTTCCGCATAGGGCGCGCCCGCCATCAAATATTCGCAGTGTTCCGCATGATTTCTGCCTATGCCGCCCTCCAAAACTCACCGATCCGCCCGCTTCACGTTCTCGCCGTAAATCGTCTTGAAGTCGCCCTTCATGGAGATGGTGTTCCAGCCGCGCTCGTCGGCCGTCTTCTTCATGGCGTCGGCCTTCGCCGTGTTCCCCAGCTCCCGCTCCAGATCGTCGCAGAGCACGCAAAACGCGGCGCTGGGATACGGGTTGTCCTGAAGCGTGTACTCGAACATTCCGCTGTCGCCCATGGAATTGCCGAAAGCCAGCACCGGCTTTTTGCCGATCTGGTTCAGGATCGAGAAAATTTTCCTCGTCTTGGCGTTGTCAATGAGCGGCGCGCCGGAAATGACGATTTTCTCCTTGCGGCGGTCGTAAAAATGATCGTTCGGCGCTTCCTTTCCCATGCCCGTGGAGGTGTAGACAAAATCCGTGGCCAGAATACGATCGAGAGGCACGGGAATCACGCCCCCGACCAGCTCCCGCGTGGTAGCCGCGCCGCAGGCGGAGTCGATATAGACGGCAAAGCCGTTGTTCGTGAGATAGGACATCACTTCCACCATCGGCAGATAAAACGCCTCGCCGCGCCGCAGGTTCGTCAGGCCGGTCTCGTTCGTCTGCATGAAGTCCCGCACATAGGCGCGGTACTCTTCCGGCGTCATGCCCGTATAAGCTTTTGTCAAGTAGGCGATCAGCGTTTTCGTCTCATCCGGGGACAGCCCCGTCTTGTTCATGATCTTTGGCCGGATTTTCTTCGCGAAATCCGCCATTTTCTTGTCCGGCTTATAGGAGGCATCGTCCAAGGCACGGTGCAGGAACATCGTTTCCTGAAAATAATAGGGCGCCGTCTCGCAGTAAAACGTGCCGTCCATGTCAAAGACGGCGACGCGGTCTGCTTCCGGGATGAACTTCGGATGGCCGGGGGTCGTCGCCTCTCGGACAAAACGTTTGAGTTTTCCCAGTGCGGGCGAGTCCTCGTTCCAATACCGAAAATCGGCGGCTGTTGCCACTTGAATGGCGGCGACTTCCTCCCGGGAAGCGGCTTGGCCGTCCCCGCCGAAGAGGAGCGAGGCCGCCGCCACCGCCGAAACTAAATAGGGCATGAGCCTTTTGCGCGCCGCGAGGCGCGAAATCATTTTGTTTTCCGTAATCAACATCTCCTTAATTACCTTCTTTCTCTTCTTCTTCCCCACCGGCAAACAGCCCGAGCTCCTTCACGATCGCGAACATTTCCTTTTGGCTCTTCGTCGTCATGACGGTCTCCCGCTCCGCCGCCGTCAGGCGCGAGAGCGGCCCCGCCAGCGAAAGCGTCATTTCTTCGTCATGGTTTTTCTCCCATTCTTCGCCCGCCGTGCGGGAAGCGACGAACGCGAAAATTTCTTTGACCTCGCCGCAATACTCGCGGAAAAAGCTGCCGTGCTCGTATTTCGCCCGCGACGCGCAGCCGCCCCGGCAGATAAAAGCGTAAGGACAGGCGCGGCAAGCTTCCATGCTGTCCGTGGTGCGGACGCGCCACTTCGCCTTGTTGAAGTTCCAGAGGAACCGCCCGAGACTCGGCTCCACATAGCCCACGCTGTCTTCTTCTTGCGCCACCACGTCCCAACAGGTATAGACCACACCGAAGGGATCCACCACCAGCATCCCCGCCTCCGCGCCGCAATACGCCGGGGAGAACCGCGGAAAGCTCTTCTTCCCGAAAAGCTCGGATAGCCCGCCCGCGAATGGGCCGTACTGGCTCTGCCGCGAGATGGCTTCCTCGGCAGTGAAGCCCAGCTTCAAAAGCTCGTCCAGGATGTCCTGCTCCAAAATGTTCTTCTCCGGGTGGGTGTCGTCGTTGGTGGCCTTGAAATAGTAGCTAAAACGTCCCCGCTTGGTTTTCGCCTTTTCGTCTTTTTCTTGTAGCTGCTTTTCCTCTTTTGCCCGCGCCTCCTCTTTCTCGATGAAGCCCCGCGCCTTGAGGTCGTCGATCAGCGCCCCGATGCCGTGAAGGTTCTCACACCCCACGTTCACCCGGAGGCTGATGGCCACGCCCCGCTCCAGGGCTAGCTCCACGTTTTTCAAAATGCGGTCGTAGGTGGGGAGGCCGTCCTTGTGCAGACGGCGGCGGTCGTTCAGCTCCGCCGTGCCATCCACCGTGACTTGCAGTTGATGGATTTGGTATTCCTCGATAAAATCAAGGAACGATTCGAGTTCGTAGCCGTTGGTGATGGCGTCGATTTTCATGCCGCGCGCCTTGCACTTCTCGGCAATGCGCCGCGCCACCGCCAGGTTCTTTTCGAGGAAGGGCTCACCGCCGTAAAGGGTGCAGTCGCCAAGGGCGTAGCCTCGCGCCTTGTAGTCGTCCAGCGCGGCGAAAATCGCGTCCATCGTCTCGTCGCTCATGGCGTTCGCGAGCCACGCCTCCCCGTTTTTCAGGCGGTGCTGCTCGAAGCAATACGGGCAGCGGAAATTGCAGTCGTAGGTGGGCATGATGACCAGCCCCACGCCGCTCCGCGCCGGGATGGTCTTGTGGACGCGGGAGAGCAGCCGCATATCGGCGATCTCCTCTTCCTTCGTCTTGCGCGTGATATGCCCCCGGAGGGAAAGCCGCTCAAAAACCGCCAAGGGCAGCTTCGCGAAATCCCCCGCCGCGATTTTGTCCGCGTCCGCCTTCGTCACCACATCCACCGCGCCATACAGCCCGTTGACGAGAAGGGCGCGGTCCTCGATAAGTTTCTCGTTCCTGCCGACGCGCATGGAGGCGCTAGTGTCGCCGTGGGCGCCGGATGCGCCGTCTTCCCGGCGACCGATCAGCGGCAGGAAAATCTCGTA
>CAMVJN010000075.1 GCA_947167825.1 uncultured Selenomonadales bacterium
GCCATCGGCGTGCCGCTGGGCGTGCTGCTGGTCGTCACGGCCAAGGGCGGCGTGCTTGCCTGCCCGGCGCTGAACCGTGTCGTCGCCGCCGTAGTCAACGCGGTGCGCTCGATTCCTTTCATTATATTGATGGTGGCGATTATCCCTTTCACCCGGCTCGTGGTTGGAACCTCCATCGGCACGACCGCGGCGATGGTGCCGCTGACCCTGGCCTCGATTCCCTTCATCGGGCGGCAGGTCGAGACCTCGCTTCGCGAAGTGCCGTACGGCCTGATTGAGGCAGCTCTCGCCATGGGCGCGACGCCGATGCAGATCATTCGCCGCGTCTATCTGCCGGAAGCGCTTTCCAGTATCGTCGCCCAGCTCACCACCGTCGTCATCGCCCTGGTCGGCGAATCGGCCATGGCGGGCGCCATCGGCGGCGGCGGCCTCGGCGATCTGGCTATCCGCTACGGTTACCAGCGTTTCCGTCCGGAAATCATGCTGGCGACGGTCGTCGTTCTGATCGCTTTGGTCCAGCTCGTCCAGTTCGCGGGAAATTCACTGGCGAAGCGGCTGAACAAAAAGGAAATGTAAGGAAGAAAGAGGATGCAGCGATGCGCAAACTGTGGATTGCCTTGTCGATTCTGCTTTTCCTGTTCTCGATGTCTGTCGGGCACATGGTTTTCCAGTTGCGGAATGCGGATCAGGAGCGGAAACGCCATGAGCAAATCACGCAGGAGCAAGTGGACCGCATCGTCTTCCTGATGGACGTCATCACGAAAAAGGGCGACAGATTGAGGAAGGATCTCCAAAACCGCCATGCGAAAAACATCAACTTCCAGGAAGAAGCCCGGAACCTTTCCGGCGCCGTGCAGGCGGAAACCGGCGTCTCGCTGAAAATCGTGGCGCTTGCGCCGCGGGGCAAAATTTCGGAAGTCTACCCCCGCGCCAACAACGAGGGCCGGATCGGGCTCAACTTTTTTGACCGCAAAAGAAACAAGAGCGACCTGGAAAAACAAGCCTTCCAGAAAGGGGAAGCCTTGCTGGATATGCTGGTTCCGTCGGAAAGGAGCCACGGCCTCATCGGCTGCCGTGCACCGATCCTTTGGAAAGCAAAAGAAGGGCAAAAGTTTTGGGGGCTCTTGGCGCTGGCCGTCGACCTTGAAGATTTCTGCCGAGCCGCGAAAATTGACGACCTGAATGACCAAGGGCTGAACTATCGCCTTTCCTTCATATCCGACAATGGGGATTCGTTCATCCTTCGGGAAAAAGGAAACTTTTACGACCAGGCCGGGCCCATCCGGATTTTCTTCCATCTGAAGAATCTCACATGGGAGCTGCAAACCTCGCCGAAGGACGAGCCGCCTCCCTCCTCTTTTTACGGCATCGCCGGCGCCGTGATCTCCGGCCTCGCCATTTTCTGCCTGATCGGACTGATCGTCAAAAGGCAGCGAATCCCTGACTATGAAACGGACTGATGATGAGCCGTAAAAAGGAAGCCGTCCTTGTTGACAGCTTCCTTTTTTTGCATTACGATACAGAAGGATATTTCTATGTATATATTTAGGAGGGGAAAGTCAAATGAAAAAACTGGTATTGATTCTTTCTGCGCTGCTCCTTGTCGTTTTCGCGGCGGGCTGCGGCGGCGGAGACAAAAAGCCCGCGTCCTCGGGCGCGCCCGCTTCGTCCGGCGGCGCGAAGGTCACGCTGAAGGTCGGCGCCTCACCGGTTCCGCACGCGGAAATCCTCGAGCAGATCAAGCCGATGCTGGCAAAACAGAACATCGAGCTGAAAGTCATCGAGTTCTCCGACTACATCCAGCCGAACATGGCACTGGGCGACAAAGAGCTGGACGCGAACTTCTTCCAGCATGAGCCGTATCTCCTGAACTTCATCGGAGAGCACAAGAACCTGAAGCTGAAGAATGCCGGCGGCGTCCATGTGGAGCCGATGGGCGTCTACTCGAAGAAGGTCAAGAAGCTGGACGAGCTGAAGGACGGCGACACCGTCGCGATCCCGAACGACCCGACGAACGGCGGCCGCGCGCTGCTGCTGCTTGAAAAAGCCGGCGTCATCAAGCTGAAGGAAGGTCTCGGCGTCAAGGCGACGGTGCAGGACGTCAAGGAAAACAAGAAAAAGCTCCAGTTCAAGGAAATCGAGGCTGCACAGCTTCCGCGCTCCCTTGACGACGTGACGATCGCCGTCATCAACACGAACTTCGCGATGCAGGCGAGCCTGAACCCGACGAAGGATTCACTCTTCATCGAGGACAAGACCTCGCCGTACTCGAACATCGTAGCCATCCGCGAGGGTGACGAAAAGCGTCCCGAGATCCAGGCGCTGATGAAAGCGCTCCAGTCGAAGGAAGTCAAGGAATTCATCGAAAAGAAATACGGCGGAGCAATCGTTCCGGCGTTCTGAGGGAAACAACAGAAAACCCCGCCTTGCGGCGGGGTTTTCTGTTTGAAGGCATTCTTTGTACTATTCTCTGTTAAGATTTTGGTCTGAAATTAGTATTACGCGCAGTCGTGAGCTTCGATAAACTCGACGTATTTTTCCTTCGGCATCGGGCGGGAGAACAGGAACCCCTGGCCGTAGGTGCAGCCGTTTTCCAGCAGCAGGCGCTCCTGTTCCTCGGTCTCGACGCCCTCGCAGAGCACCAGCATATCAAGGCTGGTGCCGAAATTTACCACGTTTTTGAGGATCATCAGGCCGCGGTCGGATTTCTCGGAGGCCAGCAGCATGCTCCTGTCGATTTTCATCACGTCCATCGGCAGATGCTGCAGCATGGCGATGGACGAATAGCCGGTGCAGAAATCGTCCATGGCGATGATATACCCCATGCCCCGGAGAGCCGCGACGATTGCCCCCGCGCTGGTAGACTCCCCCTTCGTGTCGTAGTCGATGAAAGCGGTCTCGGTCAGCTCCAGCTCCACCGCGTTGTCAGGCAGCCCGGAGGACTCCTTGAGCTCGCGCATGCGCTCGACAAACCCCGCCTCGCGCATGTGCAGCCCGGACAGGTTCACCGCGATGGGAACCAGCTTCCCGCTCTCCGCAAAAAATAGCTGCTGCAGCTTGCAGACCTGCTCCAGCATATAGTAGTCGAAAGGAATAATGAAGCCGTTCTTCTCGAAGAGGTCGATGAACTTGAAGGGCATCAGGAAGCCCAGCTCCGGGCTTTGCCAGCGAACCAGTGCCTCGGCGCCGATGATCTTGTGGGTGCGGAGGTCGTATTTCGGCTGGAGCCAGACCTCGAACTCCTCGTTTTCCAGCGCCTTGCCCATCAGGGACTCGATTTTCTTTTCCAGCACCCGCCGTTTTTGCAGCTCCTCGTCGTAGACGCCGATGATTTCCCCATGCTGCACGGCCTCGTTCCGCGCCACATCGGCATGCGCCATCATATGGCGCAAATCCACGGGAATCGCCGCCGGAAGGTCGCAGAGGCCGGCCCTGTAGCTCATGCGGACATCCGCATTCTCGCCCTCGAACTTGGAAATCTCCGCCATCAGCTTTTCCGTCGCTTCCTTGGAGGTCATGCCTTCCACCTTCCGGCAGACCAGGAACATTTCCGAAAGCTCCGAGCTGATGCCGTCATAGAGAATCCAGTCGTTCTTCGCCTTCATTTCCTCGATCAGCTTCCGGATTCCTGCGTACAGGACTTCCGGGTCGTAAGCGGCCCTCAAAAGGTCGAAGCGGTAGACGCTGAGATTCATCACAAACAGCGCGCCGGCCAGCAAGTCTTCTTTATGGCGTTTCGGAATCAAATCCGGCGCGAATTGTTCCAGCCAGCTTATGGTGTGCGTACCGGTCAGGGGATTCCGATAGGCCGCGTCGAAAAGCTGCAGCGAGGATTTTTCGCGGATCCGGCCGATATAGGCCAGCACGCCGATGGCGATTGCGGCGGCTGCCAGCACCGCGCCGACAACCCCCAACGGATTCTCGTAAATAAAGGTCTTCCAGTTTTGCTCCGGCGTTGTCTGCGTCATATATTTCTGCACAATCTGCTGGATTCTCGCTTCACCGATATGGGCAATTTCCTTGTTGATGATGCTGAGCAGCAGAGGGTCGGCCTGCTCGCTGACGGCCATCGCCATGCGGGAACGGGCGACGCCCTGTCCGCTGGTATAGAGGTCGTTGTAATTGGCAAGCTCCTGCTGGACCGTGAAGGATTTCGCGAAAAGCACGTCCGCTTTCCTTCGGCTCACTGCTTCGTAACAGTCCGAAAAGGTTTCGCACCAAAGGATCTTGTCCGGCGGGTAGTTTTTCGAAACGTAATTTTGGATAAAGAAATGATTGCGGGGGCAGGCCACCTTCGGCGAGTCGGGGATTTCGCCGTATCGGCGCATGACCGGCACATATTCAAAATCCAAATACGGTGTCGTGATATTCGCCTTGTGTTCGTCGGCCCGGTTGTAGTTCGCGTTGAAATGGGTCGCGACGTCGATTTTTCCCTCGCCCAGGAGCCACATCATTTCCGTGTTGCTCTTGGTCTTTTGCAACTCGAAGCGGACGCCCAGATCGTTCTCGGCAATGTCCAATATGTCCCGGATGATGCCCTTGGCCTCGTCGCCCACGAAATAGGTCAGCGGCGGCTGGTGGCCGGAGGTGGCCGCGTGGATTACCGGATGGGCGCGCAGATATTCCCGTTCCTCGCCGCTCAGCACCAACGGGATGCCGCCCGTGTGATGCAGGGAAACAGCCCGGAAATTCGGGTCGATCAGCAGCGCCTTTTGGATGCCCGACTCGAGGGCCTGCTTGACGTCCGTCCTGCCCTTCCGCACGGCGAGAAGGATATTGGCCGGAAACAGGATCCGCTCCACGGGCACCGCTTCGTCAAACGCGAAATCGCTGGTGATATAGCCGCCGATATACCCAAACCGAAAATCCTTGTGCAGCGAATCCAGGTCGTCATAAGGCACAAGCTCGAATTCGCCGAGAGCGCCCAGCGCGGTTTCTTCGGGATGGCTTTGGAAATAATCGACCATCACGCCGTAAAGCGGCGTGTAATAGCCGACACGGAGCGGGCCGCTCTGCGTCGTGCCGTAAGGGTGCGAAAGATAGACGGGAGTCGCGGCGATATACCGGCCCACGAAGTCCATCGTCCCCGTCCCGTTGGGCAGGCGCGTCACAACCCCCGCGAACACATCGATTTCCCCTTCGGCCAGCGCGCGCTCCGCGTCCCCCGGCGCGATTTCATGGTAAGACGTGTTGTATTCCGTATAGGCCATGGCCTTCTCGATATTCTCGTAAATCGCCCCGGAATAATCGCCGTTCGCGCCCTGCGTGAAATACTCCGGCGATTTCACATAGCCGACCTTCAGCAAGGGCTCCGCTTCACACGGGCCCGCCAAAAAGATCGCCGCCAGCAAAATGAGACACAACTGGCGCAACATACCCGTGCCCTCCTTCTTTCTATCGTATCGCGGTTTCTCTCCGCAGTGTTTTCGCTTTGTACAGGCTCTCGTCGGCCTCGCGCATCAGGCCCAAAATATCGGCGTCCGGCGAGCAGACAAACTCCGCCGCGCCCATGGAAAGCTCCACGAGGTACGGTTTCCGGCTGCGCTCGTTGTATTCCCGAAGCAACCTGCGCACCCCGTCAATAGCCTTGGCACTGTCGCCATGATTCCCGAAAGCCAGGATCACGAACTCGTCGCCCCCCGAGCGGCTGATCACAGCGTCCTCGCCGAACCCCTCCATGAGCAGCCGGGCCGCAGCGCAAAGCGCGTCGTCCCCCGCCGCATGGCCGAGTTCGTCATTGATGTGCTTCAGATGGTCAAGATCAGCAAGAACAATCATCGCGGCCTGCCCTTCGTGCTCGGCCATCGCTTCCCCGGCCTTCCGCTTGAATCCGAAACGATTGAACAGTCCTGTCAATTCGTCGGACAAAGCCTGCTGCTCCATCTTTTTGTTCTCGTCCTGGATTGAGCGCATTTTCTCGACGCCCCGCGCCAACGCCCCGATCTCGTCCGCGCCGCTTTCCAGCGCCGGCTCGTCGCCGATGCTTTGGAACTCGCTGGCGATTTTATGCAGGGGCGCCGAGATGGTGCGCGCGAAAAACCGGACAATCACGAAGGCCAAAAGGATCGTGACGAAAAACACCGCCGCCACAGCCTCCAAAAGCTGGCGGATCCGGGCATTCACCCGCTCCTGGGGAAAAGAGGAAACAATCGCCCATCGGTTGCCCGAAAGATCGAAGGGCGTCACAGCGGCAAATCGCTCCGTGCCGTCGGACGCGCGGAACTTCGTGAAGGTCTGCTCCTCCGCGGCGACGGCTGTCCGGATTGCCTCTTCCAGCCGGTCGTCCGTCACGTTTTCCCCGACAACCCCCGGGGAATCGGCAATCCCCGATTGCTCTCTGCACCCGACCACCAGTCCGTCCTCCGCGATGATGTAAATACTTTCGTCCGAGAAAATCTCTTTCTCCAACACCTTTTCCACCAAGGTGTGAAGATGGACGGAAGCGAACAGCACGCCGCGCAGCTCGCCGTCCGAAAAAACCGGCTGGAGCACCATCGCCTGCATTTTCCGCGTTGTCTCGCCGAGGAACGGTTTGGTGATATAGGGCAGTCCGGTACGGACCACCCGCTGGAAGTATTCCCGCGAGCTGCGGTCGAGGCGCACGCCGTCGGCGCGAAGCGTCTGCCCGTCCGGGCGGGCGAACAGAATCTGCCCAATCAGCGGGCTCGTCTTTTTCAACGCGTTCAGTTCCCCCAGGACGACCGCCTCGTCCTCCGAAAGCAGCGCGTCAGGATGGGCCGCCGCCACCTTCAGCGGCAAATGGATATCCGCCACGGAAATCTGCATCCGCAGCGCCGCCTCGTTCCCGATGCACCGCGCTAACAGCACGTTGCCTCGCGAAAGGAAATCGCTGGCCATATAATAGGTGACGCCGGAACTCAGCACAAAGCAAAGCGCCAACAGCGGCAGCAGCAGCAGCATAAACTTGGCATTGACCGATTTGATCCTCATAGACGTTCTCCATTATCGTCATCTTATCGTTCCAATAATAATTATATATGGAAAATAAGCGTCTGACAATAAAGGAATACGAAATCACGACGCGTTTTTCATTTTATTTTCATGTTTTGTTCGTTTGTTTCACGTGAAACAATTTCGCAAATAAAAAACGCCGACGCGATGGTCGGCGTTTTTCGCGTAGTATCAATAGATCGGCGTGCTTTTCAGCACGAAGATGTCGTGTTCCTCCAGCTCGTCGCGGACCCAGTCGAAATGGGCGTTGATCTCGTCGTAGAACTGGCGGCGGAAGTCCATGTCCTCGAAGATGTACGGGATGCTGTATTCCGCGGTAGCGTCGCTCTCGTCGAAGTCCTCGATCTCGAAATAATTTTCGTGGATCCGGCGCAGCCATTCCTGATAGCGCTCGTTGATGTCGTCGGACTGGATGCCCTTGAAGCTCTTCATGATCTTCTTCTGCTGTTCCTCGGACAGCCCGGTGACTTCCTCGCCGCTGACCTTCTGCAGGATACGGAAGATCTCCTCGGCGG
>CAMVJN010000076.1 GCA_947167825.1 uncultured Selenomonadales bacterium
GCTGGAAGCCGCCGATGGAAAGCCAGCGCTGCGCGCCGTTGACCTCGACGCCGGCGAAGGCAACGGCAATCAAAAGGGCAAACACCAAACCGAACCCGACTTTCCGGCATTTCACCAGCTTATGATAATCGAAACCGTACCCGATCAAAAAGCAGACAACGCCCGCCCCCAAGTTATAAAACTGCTTGCGGATAAAGAAATACGGATCGTCGTAATTCGTGCCCGCGACGACGAAACTGGAACTGAAAACATTGAGCGTACCGATCACGAGCAGCATGACCGTGACGCCGAGAATCGCCTCGTAGTCGCTGATCCAAAAACGCCACTGGCCTGACGCCTCATCCCGTGCTTCCGTTTCGTTCACCGCTTTCTCCCTCCTTTGCCCCGGGTTTCGCGCCCGGCGGTTTCCGATATGTTTCCGCGTACAGCTTGTCCAATTCCTCTTTTTCGCGCACCGGCTCAAAAAAATACCACGGCGCCAAAGGCGCTTTTCCGTATTTCGCGATAAACGCGGGAATATAATGCAGGAACAGCCGCGCCGCCCCCTCCGTGTCATAGGCCGCGTCATGGAACTTGTCTTCGGCAAATGTGAGTCCCGCATACTCCATGCACGACTGGAGCGACGGCTCGTTCCCGCCGCCCCGGTCGAAACGCACCGCCATGGTCAAATCGAGAATATCCCGATGGATTGCCGTGAGCGGATAGCCCTGCCGCCGGAACATTCCCCGGAGCGAAATCATGTCGTTGTGAAGCGCATTGCCCGCGAAGCAGCCGTCCCGGGAAAGGAAATTGTAAATTTTTTCCGCCGCTTCTTCCTCGGAAATACCGTTTGCACGCAGGAACGCGTCGGTCAGATGGGTCAGCTCCGCCACGTAACGCGAAAGCTTTGGTTTTTGGCGGACGTAAAGGTCAAGGGTCTCCGTCCTGACCGTCCCGTCCGGCGCCAACGTCAGGCGGCGTCCCGCAAACTGGATCGGGCGCTCGTAATTCATTTCCATATCAAAGACTGTAATCGGAAAGCAGCGGCGAAATTCACGCCCCGCTTCGTCCTGCGTCACGGGATGCGGCATAAAGTCCTGCGAGCGGAAACGTTTGGAATTGCTCCCATGGAACTCCCGCAAATGCCCGAAAACTTTCTCCGTTTTTTCATCCGCGCGGAACACAATCGCGTGCGCCCAGTCCTCCGGAGAAATCCGCGAAGCCAGCGCCACAAAAACGGCGTCCCCGGCCCGGGAAAGGCGCGCCCTGCCGACGACAACGGCAATGTCCGACGCCGAGAGCAGGCCAAATTCCGTTTCATAGGCGCGCTTTTCCGCCCGAAAAACCGCCTGCCGTCCCGACACCCGCGGCAAAAAAACGTCCGTATTCACAAGGTAACGCTGGAGATGCGTATAGAGCCGAAACAGCTGCTTCGGCAACGGAAAAAGAGACCGCCCCGAGAATATCAGTATCGGTCTGATAATCCCCGCCGCCGTCCTGCCGCGCAACTCGCCCATAACGCCCTCCTTCGTTTCCTTTTTTATCTTCTCTAGTGTATCAGAAATGCAAAATTTTTTCTACTGTATATAAAAAGCCCCCGCGCGAAGCATAAAACTTTGCGCGGGGTTTTGCTTTCCTGCCCGGCTATATCTCCAAAAGCGCCGCTTTCAGAAAATCCGTATAGCGCGCGCGCGTTTCACCCGTGCTGTTCTTTGCCGCCCAACGGAGCACGCCGAGATTCTGCTCGTAATTCGGCGCCCCCGGCTCCAACGGGAGCTCGCCTTCCACGAACTGATCGGCGACCTTGAACCGCACGCGGTTCAACAGCTTCTGCACCGTCGCCGGCCCCATGTGCATATCCTTCGCGATGGCACGGATGGTCTTGCCGCCATACACATGATAAACGAATATTTCCTGCCCTTCCTGATCCGGATCGTATTTCGCCGGACGGCCCGGCGGGTTCGCCGCTGTCCAATGCTTGAGCGCCATGCGGATTGCTTCGATACCGTCCTTGTCAATGGGCATTTCATGAAGCTCCTCCATGCGATCCCTGGAATGGTCGAGGGATATACTTTCCAAAATCCGCCACTGTTCTTCTTCAAGAGCCAAAAGTAAAAGATACCCTTTGCGATCGTCCCGGTGCAAAACGTAAATCGTTTCAAAATCCACCATGCGCCGCGCCAGCCGCTTCCGGGCCATCATTTCCGCGCCGTCCAGGCTCAGCTTCATCGAGCTCATTTCTCCGCCTCGCTTTGTTTTTGATATTAGACAGAAATAATGATACGTGATTTTTGGCGGAAACGCAAGATTTTTCTCGACACAAAGCCTCCAAGCATAATTGGGGGAGCAAGAAAACAGGAGCCTCGAATTTTCTTATTCCGGGAAAAACTCCCGCAGAACTTCCTTCGGATCCGGCTCTCCGAGGAAGGAGCCGATCAAAAACAAAATCAACGACAGGGAAATGCCGATGGTGATCTGATGCAGGCCCATGATCTTGAAGCCCAGCCCCTGCGCCAAACAATAGG
Organism: uncultured Selenomonadales bacterium; assembly: GCA_947167825.1. Taxonomy (GTDB): domain Bacteria; phylum Bacillota; class Negativicutes; order Selenomonadales; family Selenomonadaceae; genus RUG12372. The sequence goes on from CAMVJN010000076.1 coordinate 2,505, forward strand.
CGACAGTGCCGCCGCCCATCGAAAGGAAGGCGCCGAGACGGTTCGCCCGCCGCCAGTAAAGTCCAAGAAGCAGCGTCCAGAAAAAAGCCGTTTCCAGCCCGCCGAAGGCGAACATATTGATAAGCCAGATCAGGCTTGGCGGCGTCAGCGCAATCAGGAACACCGCCACGCCGAGGATAGCCGTCACCGCCATACTGAGGCGGCGAAGCGACGCGTCAGAAGTCGTTTTTCCCTGCGCCTCCCGATAATGCAGATAGACGTCCTTGACGATGGCCGAGGAGCCGACGAGCAGCAAGCTCGAAATCGTAGAAATAGACGCCGCGATGGGACCGACAATCGCAAGGCCGATCAGCACCGAAGGCATGACGGTGGCAATCGTAATGGGAATGATATTGTCGATGCCGCCATAGCTTGCCACCGGGCCGGTCATTGCGCCGTGGACTAAGATGCCTGTGAAATTGACGCCGATATTCATGAAGCCGACGACGACGGTGCCGATAATCATCGCACGGTGAAGACTTTTCGTGTCGCGGTAGCTGATGCCCCGCACCACGGACTGGGGCAGCGCGATGGTGCAGATGCCGACGAGAATCCATTGGGTCAGGTAAAGCCCCGCGGGCATTTTCCCGCCGGAAAACGGCTCCAGCATTTTCGGCTCGTGCGTCGCGATATGATCCATGATCGCCGCGTAGCCGCCGCCCATTTCCAAAACATAATAGAAAAGAAGCACGATGCCGATCATCATCATGATCGCGCAGCAGACGTCGGTGATGGCCACCGCCCGGAATCCGCCGATAGTCGTATAAACGACCACCGCAAGTCCGAACAGCACCAGCCCCAATTCATAGCTGTACCCGGTGACGGCGGCAAACAGCTTCGCTCCGCCGACGAACTGCGCGGTCATCGTCGCGCAGAAAAACAACACGATGATAAACGCCGCCATTGCCGCCAACGCGTCGGAGCGGAACCGCCGCCGCAAAATGTCCACCACCGTCACAGCGCCGAATTTCCGCGCCAGCATCGCAACACGCTTTCCGAAAATACCCAGCACGAGAAAGACCGCCGTGACCTGCACCACGGCCATGTAAATCCATCCAAAGCCCACGCTCCAGGCCATGCCGGGCCCACCGACAAAGGAGCTGACGGAGCTGTAGGTCGCGACAGTGGTCATCGCCAATACGAAGCCGCCGAGATCGCGGTTTCCGACGAAATACTGCCGAAGAAAACCGCCCTCGCCCGTCCGCGCCTGCCAACGCACGAAAAAGCTGATGCCGAGCATCACGGCCATGAAAAGCGCCAGCGGCAAAAGCGCCTCGGGACGGCCCGTATCAGTCATGGCGCTCATCCCCCAAATCCATGTCCTTGAACACCCATTTCGTCAGCCCCCAGACCAGCACAATCGCGAAAATCCAGACGCCCACGGTGGACGCCGCCGCCCAAAGCGGCAGCCGGAAAATCGTCACCGAGCTGCCCGAAAGCCCGAAGCCCGCGAGCAGCCAAAAAACGATCAGGATAAGCAGCGCAATCCCCGTAGCCGCCGCCTCCCGGCACACCTGCCGATATTTTTCTTTCTCCGTCATTTCCTCACCCCGCCTTAATTTCATCATACTATATACAACGCCTCCGCACAAGCTATTTCCTTTTTGCATACGTCTCGACCCGCATCGAATTTCCGTCCGTGCGGAAAACAATCGCTCCGTCCCTGTCCGTGCGGTACGTTTCCACCTTCGCATCAGTCAGCGCCTCCAGCGTTTCCTTCGCTGGATGCCCGAAACGATTCCCCGCGCCCACATCGATGACCGCCCAGCGCGGGGCGACGGCAGCGAGGAACGGCTCCGAGGTCGAGGTTTTCGAGCCGTGATGGCCGACCTTCAGCACCGTGCTTTGAAGCGCGCCAGGCATTTTTTCGAGGAGCTTTGCCTCCTGCTCTTTTTCCAAGTCGCCGGTAAACAGGAATGACGCCTTGCCGTAAGAAACGCGATACACATTGCTGATCTCGTTGCCTGAACGTCCGTGTTTTGATGAGTCCAGCGCGAACAACACGTCGACGGTCACGCCGTCCAGTGTCAGCCGCGTCCCTTCCCCGACGGCTATGAACGGCGTCGTCGCCAATTCCGCCGCCGACAGTCCCAGCGACGCCTGATAAGCGGGCTGCCCTTCCGCCGCTGTCAGTACGCGCCCGATGGGAAGCCGCCGCAAAATGCCCGCCAGCCCCGCTGCGTGATCCTCGTGGGCGTGGGTCAAAAACACCGCGTCCAGCTCGGTGACGCCGTACTGCAAGAGATACGGCACGTCGACGCGCCCGCCAAGGTCGAAAAAGCCGTCCCGCACACCGCCCGTATCAATCATGATCGCACGCCCGCGGGGCGTCACGATGAGCGCCGCATCCCCCTGCCCGACGTCGATGAAATGCACGGCCAATTCCGGCGGACGCATCGCGTTTCTGACGGCGAAGGACAAAAGCAGCGCCCCGCAGGCGGGAAAAATCCAGCGCCACGGCAACGCGCGCAAGCGCAAATAAACGGCGTGCCGCACTTCCTCTGTTTGCATACAGTAAAACAGCAACGAGCAATAAATCGCCGCTGTGCCGATATTGATTGGCGGCAAATAAACGCGGCTCATCGGAAGCGCGGCGAGCAATCGCGCCAATTCATAGGAAAGACCTAGCAAAAGGCTGTCCATCGCGAACACGACGCGGGCAAGGAACGGCAGAATGAGCGCAAGCAGCCCCGCGAAAAGCGCCGCCACCATCAAAAGCTCTAAAATCGGCACGACGACGAGATTCGCAATGAACGCCGAAAGAGAAACGGCGTGGAAATACCAGGCGCAAATCGGAATCGTCGCAAGCTGCGCGCCCAATGTCAGCGCCAATCCGTCCCGAAGGGGACGGGGCAGGGGGGTGAACAACGCCCATTCCCGAAAACGCGGAGAAAGGCAAAGCAAACCCGCCGTCGAAGCGAACGAAAGCTGAAAGCTGACGTCGTATAGCAGAAGCGGCGAGACAAAAAGCATGGCAAGCGCCGTCACCACAAGGATTCGTCGCCCGTCATATTCCCGACCTGTCGCCAGCGCGAAAAACGAAAGCCCGCCCATGATTGCAGCACGCACAGCGGGAGCGACGAAACCGGAGAGCGCCGCATAGCCGAAAACCGCAAAGGCGACCAGCACCGCCGCAAAACCGCGGCGAAGCGAAAACGCCGACGCGAGCCACGCGACAAGCCCTGCCAAAAGCGTGATATGCGAGCCGGAAACGGACAGGATATGCACAAGCCCCGTGGTCGTGAACGCGTCGACCAATTCCGGGCGGACTCCCTCATATCCGCCGAACACCATCGCGAAGACCGCCGCCGCGTCCGCCTCCGGCATCGCTTCGCGCATTTTCGCGCGGTAATGGGTGCGGACATTCTCAACGCTTCGCAAAAATCCGCCCGCCGCCGGTTTGACGTCAACGCCCGCTTTTCCGGCGTGCAGCCGCGCCGTCACGCCGCGCGCCCGCATCAGTTGCTCGATATCGATCATGCCGGGATTCTTGTAGCCGCGAATTTTGAGCACGCGCCCCTGCGCCGAAATCCTATCGCCAATCCGTGCCGTAACCTCATTTTCGCTTTTCGCCGCCGCATAGATATAAATCCCGCCCGTCGAATTCTTCGTATCCACGCGTTGCGTTTCCACCAAATAACGGACGCGCACGCCCTCCGGCGTCGGCGTGATTTGCGGCGCTTCGCGCAAAACGCCGGAAACATACGCCGTTTTTCCTTCCCATCGGGAAATATCGTCGGCAGGAATCGGCAAAACCATCAGTGCGCGCACCAGGCCGAGCACAAAAAAGAGGAGCGCCGCCGCTCCCCAGATTCGCGCGCTCTCCGCCAGGACGAGACGCGCTGACCACAGCAATAATACAATCCCCGCAAAAAGAAGCCCGACAAACACAAACGGCGGCGCACCCTCCGCAAAACGCTCCGCCGCAGCAATTCCAAGAACTGCGAAAAAAAGCAGCACGCACAAAAAAGGAAGCTGCTGCTGTCCGATTTTCATGCGTGTGCCCCCTCCAATCAAAAAATAACTTGCAAATGTACAGTGAATATGCTATAAAATAATCAGAAATGAGCGTTGCATCCTGGTCCGGTTCGGGACCGGGGTCGACAGCGCTCATTATTTTTTTGCCCGTAGAACTTTATATGATGATCCATGTTTGATGATAACATCTGTTTGTCCATGCGCACGTTCTTTCAAGCTTTTAGTGGTATAGCTTATGATTTTCTCCATTCTTAACCTGCAGGCAGAAAAATCTAACACTATGCCGCCACGCTTCTCCATGATTTGCCCATATGCTTTCCGGATTCGCAAATCTATCGTCCCATATTTACTTGACGAAATGCCCTTTCTCTCCCACAGCCGATCATTCCACAAATAATCCGCTGTCTTAACGCCTTGCCGTTGGCTTTCCTTTAGTAGTATCAAATTCCTGCCAAAGGTCTTATACAGCCAACGCGCTGTTTCGATTTCGTCTGCGTGCAATTCTTGCTCATATCCATCCTGAAACGCCAAAATCCCATCTTCGGGTTCGGCAGTATTTCTGTATTCCTCCGTCACATCTGTAATTTGTGTCACTATGCAATCCTTTCTTACAGTTCCGCCTTTTCCCGTATCTTTTCCAACTTTTCCGGACCGATACCGCGTACCTTTGCCAAGTCGTCTATGGATTCAAACGGACCGTGCTCGTTCCTGTACTCTACGATTCGTTTTGCCATGGTTGGACCAATGCCCGGCAGCTCGTCGAGCTTTTTCTCGTCCGCCGTGTTGATATGGATTTTCCCGTCGCTTTGAGCCATGTGCGCCGCACTGCCGCCCGCGTCCGGCCGTTCCGGCACGCGGATCTGCATTCCGTCCTTCAATGGCTGCGCAAGATTCACGTTCGCGAGATCGGCTTGGGGCAGCACGCCGCCGCAGACCGCGATGGCCTGCTCCACACGCTCCG
>CAMVJN010000077.1 GCA_947167825.1 uncultured Selenomonadales bacterium
CCGCTTATTCCATTCGCCCCATCTCAGATGGGGGATTAATGGGCTGGTTCATTCATAATATCACGCGCCGCGTTTTTTCTTCAAATACTCGTCGATAGCCGCCGCAGCTTTCTTGCCCGCGCCCATGGCGAGAATGACCGTCGCCGCGCCGGTGACGATGTCGCCGCCGGCGAAGACGCCCGGCTTTGTCGTCGCGCCCGTTTCCTCGTCGGCGATAATGTTGCCGCGCTTGTTCGTGTCCATGCCCGGTGTCGTCGAAGCGACAATCGGGTTCGGCCCCTGGCCGATGGCCATGACCACGGTGTCCACGGCAAGCTCGAACTCGGAACCGGGGACGGCTTTCGGGCTTCTGCGTCCCGATTCGTCCGGCTCGCCCAGCTCCATGCGGATGCATTTCAGCGCGCGCACCCAGCCCTTGTCGTCGCCCATGACTTCCACAGGATTGTTCAGGAGCTGGAAGTCGATGCCTTCCTCCTTCGCGTGATGGACTTCCTCCTTGCGCGCGGGAAGCTCCTCCTCGCCGCGCCGATAGACGATATAGACGTGCTCCGCGCCGAGACGGAGCGCCGTGCGCGCCGCGTCCATCGCCACGTTGCCGCCGCCGACCACCGCAACGCTGTTGCCGACGCGAATCGGCGTCGCGTATTCGGGGAAGCGGTAAGCCTTCATCAGATTGCAGCGCGTCAGGAACTCGTTCGCCGAATAGACGCCGTTCAGGTTTTCGCCGGGAATGTTCATGAAGTGCGGAAGCCCCGCTCCGGTGCCGACGAATACCGCGTCGAAGCCTTCCTCCTCCATCAGCTCGTCGATGGTGTAAAGCTGCCCGACGACGGCGTCCACCTCAATCTTGACGCCCATCTTTTCCAGGTTCGCGATTTCCTTCTTCACGATGGCGTCCTTCGGAAGCCGGAATTCGGGAATGCCGTAAGACAGCACGCCGCCCGCCGTGTGCAGCGCCTCGAAGATCGTCACGCGGTAGCCCTTCCGCGCAAGGTCGCCCGCGCAGGAAAGCCCCGCCGGACCCGCGCCGATGACCGCCACTTTTTGCGCGTCCGGCGCGTAGTCGATGGGCTTGACTTCTTTGTTCTGCGCCATTTCCCGGTCGGCGGCGAACCGCTCCAAACGGCCGATGCCCACCGGCTCGCCTTTCTTGCCGAGGATGCAATATTTCTCGCACTGGTTTTCCTGCGGGCAGACGCGTCCGCAGACCGCCGGCAGCGCGTTCGACTCCTTGATTTTCGAGATTGCGCCGTCAAAATCCCGCGTCTTGATCTTCGCGATAAATTCGGGAATATTGACGCCCACCGGGCAGCCCTTGCGGCACTGCGGAACCTTGCAGGTCAGGCAACGCTCCGCTTCGGCCACCGCCGTTTCTTCGTCGTAGCCCAGCGCAACCTCGTTGAAATTGTGCGCTCGGACCTTCGGGTCCTGCTCCGGCATTTTATGTTTTTCCAATGAAAGCGCCATCATGCACCCCTCCCCAAGCCGATCCGGCAAATGTGATCTTTCCCCTCGGCCTCCTGGTCGCGGTACATAGCCTGACGCTCGCGAAGTCCTGCGAAATCGACAAGGTGCGCGTCAAACTCCGGCCCGTCCACGCAAGCGAACTTCGTCTCATCGCCCACCTGCACCCGGCAGCCGCCGCACATGCCCGTGCCGTCCACCATGATCGGGTTCAGGCTGACGATGGTTTTCAGCCCCAGCGGACGCGTCGCGTCGGCAACGCTCTTCATCATGACCACAGGGCCGATGGCGTAAACGAGGTCGATTTTCTCTCCGCGCTCCACGAGCTGCGCCAAAGCCGTCGTGACGAACCCCTTGATGCCATAACTGCCGTCATCAGTCGTAACAATCGTCTCATCGCTGGCCGCGCGCATTTCTTTTTCCAAAATCAGGATATCCTTGCTGCGCGCGCCGATGATGGAGATGACTTTGTTCCCCGCCTCTTTCAGGCCCCGCGCAATCGGGTAAACCGGCGCGACGCCGATGCCGCCGCCGATGCAGACGACGGTGCCAAGTCCCGGCTCGATCTCGGATTTCTTGCCGAGCGGCCCGACAAAATCGAGAATCTCGTCGCCCTCTTCCAACGAAGCCAAAAGCTCCGTCGAAGCGCCGACGACCTGGAAAATGATGGTGATGACGCCTTTTTCCCTATCAAAATCCGCCACCGTCAACGGGATTCTCTCTCCTTCCTCGTTGACGCGCAAAACAATGAACTGCCCCGGCTGCGTTTTTTTCGCCAAACGCGGCGCGTCCACGTCGAAACGGTAAACGCCCTCCGAAATCAGCTCTTTCCTTAGTACCTTGGCTCTCATTACCAGTCCCCCTGAAGTATTTTTGTTATTTCAAGATGCCGCTCAAATACGCTTCAATATTTGACTTGATCGGCATCAAGTAAATGCAGTGCTTGTTTCTCTGCGCGAAGCCCAAGACCTTGCGCGCGAACTCGACGCTCCATTCCAGCGTCGGCGCGAATTTTTTCGGGAAAACCACCTGGTTCTTCCGTTCCCAATAGCTTTTCGTGCGCTCGGAAGTGATGGGCGAAACGCCCCAGCAGACGTCCATGCCTTCCAGCATGTCCGCGTACATTTCCAAAAAGCGCATATCAAAAAACGGCTGCGTGAAAAAGCCCGTAGCGCCCGCCTGCAGCTTGCGCCGGATGCGGTACAGCTCCTGCTGCATGCTGCCCCGGTATTGATCGATGCCCGCGTAAACGCGCACCTCCGGCAGTTCCTCTCGGATTTTCCGGATCACGTCGGTGCTCACCGTCGGATAGGTCGTGTGCATCATATCCTGCGGCGGGTCCCCTTCGATGACGAGCACTTCATGGATGTTGTGCTCCTTGATGTAATTCCCCATCGCAAGAGGCTTTGAAAGGTCGATGTCCATCGCGCGAATATGCGGCATCGCGGGATAAAAATCCTGCGCTATCGCCGCGCCTTCCCAACTCCTGATTTCGCATCGCAGAAGATCGGGAATGTTGATTCGATCCACCTTCAGGCGAGTCTCCTTGAGGAGCTTCAATTCCCCGCGCAGTTCCTCCTCGCTGCGCGGCACCAGCTCAACCGCAATCCTTTTCATAAGCCGCCTCCCGTTTTCCAAGATATACTATCCATAATCTTTTGTCAGAACAGTCCCGTGATGCGTCCGGTCTCGTCGATATCCATGGCCTCCGCCGCCGGCTTTTTCGGAAGTCCCGGCATAGTAAGTATATCACCTGTGAGCGCAACAATAAAGCCCGCGCCCGCAGAAACCCGAAGCTCGCGCACCGTGACGGAGAATCCGCGCGGACGCCCAAGCTTCGACGCATCGTCGGAAAGCGAGTATTGCGTCTTCGCCATGCAGACCGGCATCTTGTCGAGGCCCAGCGCCTCGATCTCGTCCAGCTGCTTTTTCGCCGCGGCGGTAAAGGTTACGCCGTCCGCGCCGTAAACCGTGCGCGCCACCGTCGTGATCTTGTCTGAAATCGGCGCGTCGGATTCATAAAGCGTGTGGAAATCTTTCGGCTTCGCCATGGCCGCCTCGACTTTTTTCGCCAAGGCGACGCCGCCTTCCCCGCCTTTCGCCCAGACCTCGGAGACCGCAACCTCCGCGCCAAGCTCCGCGCATTTTTTCTCGACGAAGGAAAGTTCCTCGGCTGTGTCCGTCGGGAACGCGTTGACCGCGACCACGGCGGGCAAACCGAAAGCGTGAATCGTCTCGATATGCTTCAAAAGATTTTCCATGCCCTTTTCAAGAGCGCCCATATCAACGCGGGACAGGTCGTTCTTCGGCACGCCGCCGTGCATCTTCAGCGCGCGCACCGTGGCGACGATGACCACCGCGTCAGGCGAGAAGCCTGCGAAACGGCATTTGATGTCGAGGAATTTCTCCGCGCCGAGGTCGGCGCCGAATCCTGCCTCCGTGACAACCACGTCCGCGAGCTTCAGCGCGTATTTCGTCGCCATGACGCTGTTGCAGCCGTGGGCGATATTGGCGAAGGGACCGCCGTGGACGAAGGCCGGAGTCCCGCCCAGGGTCTGCACAAGATTCGGCTTGATTGCGTCTTTGAAGAGCAGCGTCAACGCGCCTGTCACATTCAGTTCCTTCGCGCGAACGGCGCGCCCGTCCGTCGTGTAAGCAACGACGATCTCGCCGAGCCGCCGCTTCATGTCCGTCAGGCTGTCGGAAAGGCAGAGAATCGCCATCATTTCCGAAGCCACCGTGATGTCAAAGCCGGTCTCCCTCGGTACGCCATGGGCTTTCCCGCCCAAGCCGACCACCACATGGCGCAGCGCACGGTCATTGAGGTCAAGCACACGCTTCCAGACGACGCGGCGGACATCGATATTCAACGCGTTGCCCTGCTGGATATGATTGTCCAGCACCGCAGCCAAAAGATTATGCGCCGTAGTGATTGCATGGAAATCGCCGGTAAAGTGCAGGTTGATGTCTTCCATCGGAACGACCTGCGAATAGCCGCCGCCCGCCGCGCCGCCTTTCAATCCGAAGCACGGACCGAGAGACGGCTCGCGAAGCGCCACCGCCGTTTTTTTGCCCATCACATGGAACGCGTCGGCAAGCCCGACGCTGGTCGTCGTCTTGCCCTCGCCCGCCGGCGTCGGATTGATAGCCGTCACCAGCACAAGTTTCCCGTTCGGTTTGTCCTTGACGCGCTCCCAGACGGATGAGGCAAGCTTTGCCTTGTACTTCCCGTAAAGCTCCAGCTCATCCTCGGCAATGCCCAGCGTCTCCGCGATTTCCCGTATCGGCTGAATCACGGCCTCCTGTGCAATCTCCACATCACTCTTCATAACTTCCCCTCCTCAAAATATATAGATTCAAGAACCTATTTTCCGCTCTGCATTTTCGCGGCCGTCACCACGTTTTGCATCAGCATCGCGACGGTCAGCAGCCCGACGCCGCCCGGCACCGGCGTAATCGCGCCTGCGATCTCGCCGACCGCCTCGAAGTCCACGTCGCCGACGAGCTTTTTCGGCTCGATGCGGTTGATTCCCACGTCGATGACCGTCGCGCCGGGCTTCACCATGTCCGCCGTCACGAACTTCGGCTTTCCGATGGCGGCGACGAGAATATCCGCTTGCCGCGTAATTTCCGCGAGATTTTTCGTATGGGAATGGCAAATCGTCACCGTGGCGTTTTTTGCCAGCAAAAGCTGCGCCATCGGCTTGCCGACGATATTGCTCCGCCCGAGAATGACGGCGTGTTTCCCGTCCGTCGGAATGCCCGCGTATTCCAGCATCTTGATGCAGCCCGCCGGAGTGCAGGGCGCGAGCGCCTCCTGTCCCGTGGACAGCCGCCCGACATTTACCGGATGAAAACCGTCCACATCCTTGTCCGGCGAAATGCGGTTCAAAACTTCCTGCTCCGCGTCGGCCAATGCCGCCGGAAGGGGAAGCTGCACAAGAATCCCGTGAATGTTCCCGTCGGCGTTCAAGCGGTCGATCACCGACAGCAATTCGTCTTTCGACGTATCGGCGGGCAACGTCTCCATCAGCGAACGAAAGCCGAGTTCCTCGCAGGCCTTGTTTTTGTTGCGGACATAGACCGCCGAAGCGGGATTGTCCCCCACCATCACCACGGCAAGCCCCGGACAAATCCCGAGGGACTCAGCCTCCCGCTTTGCCGCTTCCTTGATTTTCGCCGCGTATTCCTTGCCGGATAATATTCGTGCCGCCATCATTTTTTCCTCCAAAAAACTATCTGTTTATGCAATAACTCCACCATGTGCAGAGAAACATTGCCACGGATACGATGCCGTTCCGCATGAAATACATTTGCGTCAGGCTCGAAAAGTCATAAGGCGCGATGATGCGGTGCTGATAAACGAGCGTCACGGCGGCGATCAACACGCCGACGTAATACGGCCATGAAAGCCCCGTCATCAGCCCTGCCAATATAAAACAGGCAATACAAGCACCGTGAATCGCGCGGGCCATTTTGAGCGCCAGCGGGACGCCGACTTTAGTCGCCAGGGAATGCAGACCGTGCGCCCTGTCGAAAGTCTCGTCCTGCGCACCGTACACCGCATCGAACGCGCCGATCCAAAGGCCGACCGCAAGGCAGAGCACGATCATGGGCGCGTCAATCGTCCCGCGCACGGCAACCCAGCCCCCCGCCGGGGCCATCGCGATGGCGATGCCCAGCACGCCGTGGCAAAAAAAGGTCACGCGCTTCATGAACGGGTAAATGAGGAACGGAATCGCCGCCAACGGCAAGAGCTTGATGCAAATGGGCGGTAACTGCGACACCGCGACCACACAAACCAAAAGGCTGACCGCCGTCAAGAGCCACGCTTCTTGCAACGTGACCGCCCCCGTCACCATCGGGCGACGTTTGAAACGCGGATGCACCTTGTCGTATTCGAGATCGATGATATTGTCAAGAGCCAGCGCTGCGCTCCGCGCACCCGTAATCGCCAGCGTAATCCAAAGCAACACGGAAAGCTTCGGCACGCCGCCCGCCGCGAGGAACGCCCCCATATAAGCAAAGGGCAGATCGAAAATCGTATGATGCAGCGCGATATTTTCCAGATGCGCTTTCAGCTTGTTCACTCGAAGCCGAGCTCCTTCCAGCGGGCGGTCACACGCTCTTTTACCTCGTCCGTCATGCGTATCTCATCGGGCCACTCCCGCGTATGGCCTTCCTCCGGCCATGTTTTCGTCGCGTCGATGCCGATCTTCGTGCCCCATTTCGCCATCGGCGACGAATGGTCGAGCACGTCCAGCGGCCCGTCCACCAGCACGAGATCCTGCCGCGCGTCGATGTTGTTGAAGACACGCCACCAGACTTCCTTCTCGTCCTGCACGTTCACATGGGCGTCCACGACGATGATCATTTTCGTGAACATCATCTGCCCCATGCCCCAGATGGCCTGCATGACCTTTTTCGCCTGCTGGGGATAGCTTTTCTTGATGGAAACCATCGCGCAGTTATGGAAAACACCGGTCAGCGGCAGATTGATGTCCACGATTTCAGGGATCATCTGCTGCAAAAGCGGCAGAAAAATCCGCTCCGTCGCTTTCGCGATATAGCAGTCCTCCATCGGCGGCTTGCCCACCACCGTCGCCGCGTAAATCGGATTTTTCCGGTGGGTGATGCACTGGATATGAAAGACCGGATACTCGTCGGCCAACGAATAATAGCCGGTATGGTCGCCAAAGGGTCCCTCGCGGCGCGTCTCGTCTGCATCGACATAGCCCTCCAGCACGATCTCGCTGGTCGCGGGCACTTCGATATCGACGGTCACGCACTTCGTCAATTCCACCGATTTATGCCGCAGAAAGCCCGCGAAGACCATCTCATCGATATCGCGCGGAAGCGGCGCCGTCGCCGCGTAAGTCAACACCGGATCGGTGCCGATAGCCACCGCGGCTTCGATGCGCGTCTTGCCCTGCGCCTTCGCGTCGCGGAAATTCTCCGCGCCGTTCTTGTGGATATGCCAATGCAT
>CAMVJN010000078.1 GCA_947167825.1 uncultured Selenomonadales bacterium
GCCCGCGTCGAGGCGTTTCTTGCACCAGGCACGTCCCGCCTTGTATTTCGGCTCGCTTTCTTCCTCGGCAACCTTCGACGCCGTGCTGTCCGCCGCGCCGAACAGGCGCCCCAGCGGATTCGTCGACGGCTTCGTCTCGGGAACGAAAGCGTCGAGGATTCTCTCCTCCGCAAGCTGCTCCGCCTTTTCACGCACTGCTTCCATGCGTTCCTTGCGCACCATGCGGACCGCCGTTTCCGCCAATTCGCGCACGATGGATTCCACGTCGCGTCCCACATAACCGACTTCGGTGAACTTCGTCGCCTCGATCTTGACAAACGGCGCCTTGACCAGCTTCGCCAAGCGGCGTGCGATCTCCGTCTTGCCGACGCCGGTGGAGCCGATCATCAAAATATTTTTCGGGATTACGTCGTCCCGCATGGCCTCGTCGAGCTGACGGCTGCGCCAGCGGTTGCGAAGCGCGAGCGCCACGGCGCGCTTGGCCTGCTCCTGCCCGACGACATATTTGTCCAATTCCGCCACGATCTCGCGCGGCGTCTGTTCATTGATCTGCACTGAAATAACTCCCTTTTAATCCAATTCTTCCACTTTGATATTGTGGTTCGTAAACACGCAAATATCGGCGGCGATCTCAAGAGCTTCCTTGGCAATCTCCGCCGCGGTCATGGAACCGGCGTGCTTTTTCAGCGCGCGAGCCGCCGCCAGCGCATAGAACCCGCCGGAGCCGATGGCGGCGACGTCCCCGTCCGGCTCGATGACCTCGCCGTTGCCGGAGATCATCAAAAGCGTATCGCCGTCGGCAACGAGCAGGAGCGCTTCCAGACGGCGCAGAACCTTGTCCGTGCGCCATTCCTTCGCCAGCTCCACCGACGATCGCAAAAGATTCCCGTTAAACTCTTCGAGCTTCGCCTCGAATTTCTCGAACAGCGTGAACGCGTCGGCCACCGATCCGGCAAATCCCGCCAGCACGCTGTCATGGTAGAGGCGGCGCACCTTGCGCGCGTTGGCCTTCATCACCGTATGCTGACCGAAGGTAACCTGCCCGTCCCCGGCGATGGCCGTCCTGCCCTCGTGACGGACAGCGACGATGGTAGTGGCGTGAAATTCGCTGTGTTGTTCCATGACGTTCCCCCTCCAAGTTCCGCGTTTTTCATTTTTTTCTTCCCATGAAACTCTTTTTATTTCTCCAAAATTTTCTGTCAACCTCTGAATCCGCTCTTCTGTAACGAATTTTTGCATCCCCATTCTCGCTGAGAGAAAAAATGACTTAAAAAATTTTTAAGTCGATTTTGAGCCCAGCGATTCCTTGAAGCACTCAATCGCAGAAATAGCGCGCTCCGCGAGCTTTTGCTTTTTCAGCCGTTTGTCCCTGATTCGCTCCGAAAGCGGCGGCAGCAATCCGAAATTCACGTTCATCGGCTGGAAGTTCACCGATTCTGCCGTCGTAATGTAATGCGCCAGTGCCCCATGCGCCGTCTCTGACGGGAACGTGACGGGCGGCAATCCCGAAAAAAGCCGTGCGGCATTTATGCCCGCCATCAACCCGGAAGCCGCCGACTCCACATAGCCTTCGACGCCGGTCATCTGCCCTGCGAAAAAAATTTGGGGATTGTCCGAAAGCTGCATGGTGGGACGCAGCACAAGGGGCGAATTGATAAAGGTATTGCGATGCATGACGCCGTACCTCATATATTCCGCGTGCGCCAACGCGGGAATCATGCCGAAGACACGCCGCTGCTCCGGCCATGTCAGATGCGTCTGGAACCCGACGAGATTGTAAAGCGTTCCCGCCGCGTTATCCTGCCGAAGCTGCACAACGGCATAAGGCCGCTCCCCAGTCTCGGGATGTTCCAGCCCCACAGGCTTCATCGGTCCGAAAAGCAGCGTATCCTTCCCCCGCGCCGCCATGACTTCGACGGGCATACAGCCTTCGAAGAACACCTCTTTCTCAAATTCGTGCGTCGGCGCTTTTTCCGCGTTGACCAGCGCGTCCCAAAACGCTTCGTATTCTTCCTTCGTCATCGGGCAGTTGATATAGGCCGCCTCGCCCTTGCCGTAGCGTGAAGCGCGGTACGCCCGCGTCATATCCACCGAATCCAGCGTCACAATCGGCGCCGCGGCGTCGTAAAAATAAAGGCCCCTGCCCCCCGTCAACCGCGCCACATCCTCCGCCAGCGCACCGTCCGTCAGCGGGCCGCTGGCCACGATCGTGACGGCGTCATCCGTCAAAGGCACTGCGTCGAGACGCTCCCGGCGCACCGAGACGAGCGGGTGGTTTGCTACTCGCTCGGTAATATAGCGGCTGAAGCCTTCCCTGTCTACCGCCAGGGCGCCGCCCGCGGGAACTTGGGTTGCGTCGGCTGCCTCCATGACAATCGAACCGAGACAGCGCATTTCTTCCTTCAGTACGCCTACGGCATTTTCCAGTCCCGCCGCCCGGAGCGAATTGCTGCAGACGAGCTCGGCGAAGTCCCCTGTCTTGTGCGCGGGCGTGGACGCCCCGGGGCGCATTTCGTAAAGCGTCACGCGCGCGCCGTGCTTTGCCGCCTGCCATGCCGCTTCGCTGCCCGCCAATCCCGCGCCGACAATCAGGACGCGGTTTATTTTGCTTATATTCCTTTGATTATCCATACGTTATTTCTTTTTTGCCGTCGCCTTTTTTGCCGCAGCCGTCTTTTTTACGGCTGCCGTCTTTTTCGACGCCGAAGCTTCCTTTCTCCCCGACGCCTTTTCATTGGATGCGCCTTTTTCCGCACGGGCGCGCTGGCGCTCCAATTCTTTGTTGATCGGATGATCGACGCGGGTCTCGCAATCGTCGTTAAAGCAATAGCGAAGCATCCGGCCGTTCTTGAAATGATGGCGAAGCATCAGTGAGCCGCAGGTCTTGCATGGCTCGGCCTCCGGCACGTCCCAGGTCACAAACCCGCAATCCGGATAATTTTTGCAGCCGTAAAAAATACGTCCGCGCCGCGTACGCCGCTCGACAATGCTGCCGCCGCACTTCGGGCAAAGCGCCCCCGTGTCCTTCAGGAATGGCTTCGTATTGCGGCACTCCGGGAAGCCGGGACAGGCGAGGAATTTCCCGTAACGGCCCTGCTTGATTACCATGCGGCGGCCGCAATGCTCGCAAATCACATCGGATTCTTCCACGGGAAGCTCCACATGTCCGATGGCCTCGTCCGCTTTTTCCAGCGTTTCCTCAAAGGGCCCGTAAAAATCCGAGAGGAATTTGGTCCTGCCCCGCTTGCCCTCGGCAATCTCGTCCAGCTCGTTTTCCAGCGTCGCGGTAAACTGCACGTCCACGATATCCTTGAAATATTCCTCGAGCATCTTGACGACGATCTCTCCCAGCTCCGTCGGCCGGAATGTTTTCTCGACGCGCACGACGTACCCGCGCGCGAGAATCGTCTCAATGATCGGCGCGTAAGTACTCGGACGCCCGATTCCCTTTTCCTCCAGCGTCTTGACCAGCGACGCCTCGTTGTAGCGCGGCGGCGGCTCGGTGAAATGCTGCTCCGGCAAAACGGCGGAAAGATCGAGCACATCGCCTTTGGCAAGCTCCGGCAGCACAACGTCTTTTTCCTTCTTGCCCGCAGACTCCGCATAGACAGCGGTAAAGCCGGGGAATTTCAGCACCGAGCCGGAAGCGCGGCAGACGTATCTCTTGCCGCCCGCGACGGCGACGCTCAAAGTGTCGTATACGGCGGGATTCATTTGGCTGGCGACAAATCGCTGCCAAATCAATGTATAGAGCTTCAGTTGATCGCTCGTCAAAAACGGCCCCACTTCTTCCGGCGTCCGAAAAACGCTCGTCGGACGGATCGCTTCATGGGCGTCCTGCGCGTTTTTGCCGGAAGCATAAACATTGGGCTCTGCCGGAACATATGACGTACCGAAACGCTCCTTCACATAATCCCGCGTTTCGTTTGTCGCAAGCTGGGAAATACGGGTCGAGTCCGTTCTCATATAGGTAATGAGGCCGACCGGGCCTTTCCTGCCAAGGCCGATGCCCTCGTAAAGCTGCTGGGCGAGCATCATCGTTTTTCGCGAGGTAAAGCCGAGCCTTCGCGCCGCGTCCTGTTGGAGGCTGCTGGTGTTGAAAGGCGGCGCGGCTTTCCGCTGCCGCTCCTTGCGTTTGACCTCGGTGACCTTGAATTTCTCTTTTTCCAACGCTTCCTTGACTTCGAAAGCCGCCTTCCGATCCGAAAGGGACGGCTTTTTTCCGTCAATCGCCGCCAGCTCCGCCGCAAACAAACGCGAACGCTTTTTGCGGAATTTCATGTCCACCGTCCAATATTCCTCGGAAACGAAGCTCTGCACTTCCTTTTCCCGATCGGAAATCAGCTTCACGGTCACGGACTGCACACGTCCGGCGGACAGGCCTTTCCGCACCTTGCGCCAAAGCAGCGGCGACAGCTTGTATCCGACGATACGATCCAGCATACGGCGCGCCTGCTGCGCGTCGACACGGTCAATGTCAATACGGTGCGGCTCCCGGATTGCCTCCTGGATTGCCGGCTTCGTGATTTCGTTGAACACAATCCGGCAGTCCGCGTCCGGCGCAATCTCCAGGAGATGCGCGAGATGCCACGCAATCGCCTCCCCTTCACGATCGGGGTCGGACGCGAGATAGATGCGGTCCGCTTCCTTCGCATCCTTTTTCAACGCACGGATGAGATCGCCCTTGCCGCGGATATTGATGTATTTCGGCTCAAAGTCATGCTCGACGTCGATGCCGAACTGGCTCTTCGGCAGGTCGCGCAGATGCCCCATCGAAGCGCGCACGACATACTCTTTGCCGAGATATTTCTCAATCGTCTTGGCCTTCGCCGGAGACTCCACGACGACCAGCGTCTTTTTCCCCGCCGCCTTCTTTCCCGCGGATTTCCCCGCCGTCTTTTTGGTCTTGCTCTTTGCTGCTGTTGTAGTCAACGATTATCCTCCTTCACGGAATCACCTTCGGCGATTCCTTACGCGCGGGTGTACGCGCGGTTTTCATCTTCCTCGACAAGGCCCCTGAGCTGCATTTGGAGCAGCAAGAAAGCGACATTCGAAGCGTCGCCCCGGCCATGGAGCCGATATATGATTTCATCCACGGAAAGCGCCTCTTCTTTGGAAAGGAGTGCGTAAACCGCCCGTTCCTCCTCGGAAAGGACTTCCGAAGCCCCGTCCTCAAAAAGTGTCGTTTGCCGTTTGTCCTGCGTTTCCTTCCCCGCCCACGAATACTCGTCCAAAACATCTTCCGCCGAGGCCGTAAGCTTCGCGCCCTGCCGAATCAACCGGTTGCAGCCTTTGCTCAAATCCGAATAGATACTGCCCGGCACAGCGAATACGTCTCTCCCCTCGCTCAGCGCAAGCTCTGCGGTAATCAAAGAGCCGCTGCGCTCCGCCGCCTCGACGACGAGCGTCCCCCGCGAGAGACCGCTGATAATGCGGTTTCTCTGCGGGAAAAAAGCCGGAAACGGCTGCGTTCCCGGCGGATACTCGGAAAGGACGGCGCCCGACTCCGCAATCTCGTCAAGCAATTTTGCGTTGAATTTCGGATACGCCACATCAACGCCGCAACCGAGCACCGCCACCGTGCGTCCCGTGCGCAAAGCCCCTTTATGCGCCGCCGAATCTATACCCGCCGCAGCGCCGCTGACCACCGTAACGCCATGGGACGCGACGCCCATCGCGATTTCCTCCGCAACGCGCTTTCCGTACTGGGTTGCGGCGCGGGAACCGACAACCGCGATTCGCTCCGTGTTTGGAATCGGATTGCCCCGCACAAACAGCACCAGCGGCGGACGCGCAATTTCCCGGAGAATCGGCGGATATTCTTCATCCGCCCTGACAAGGACGCGGATGTGTTGTTTTTCACAGGCCTCAGCGATTTCCTCCGGCAAGCTTGGCTTTTCCGCTCGAAGCGCCAACAACGCCCGCGCCGCCTTTTCGCTCAAATGATTTTGAAGCGACCCCGCATCCGCCCGCCATGCCTCCCGTGCGCCGCCCGCATAATCCGCCAGGCGTTCCACACCGGGGATGCCGACGCCGGACGCCGAAAGCATCGCCGCAAAATAAACACCGTCAAGCGCCACCGCCGCACCGCCTTTTCCTTTGTTGTACGAATGCCTATATAATAGGAAAGAAAGTTTTTCCTGTCAAGCCAGGGAAATGTGCAAAAATAATTTTGCGCAGAAAAAACATCCTGCATGGAATTTTGTCCAAAGCCTCACGACATAAAAAAAGCCATGCGGACAAACAACTCCGCACAGCTTTTCCTGCAATCTTACTCTCCCGCTTTCGTCGTGACCTCGACCTCAACGCAGTCCAACGGTCCCGCAATCGGCACCGAAGGCTTCCTGATCAGCGTCGTCACCGCCCCGCACTGGGGGAACGCCTTCAGGAGCTGATGATTGACCTCCGTCGCCAGCGACTGCAAAAGCGTATAGCGCTTGTTCTCCACCACGTCACGCACGAAATTGTAGACATGGGCACTGTCCACGCCGTCCTCAGCCTTGTCCGTTTCCGCCGCGTGATTGTCCTTCGTTTCCAGCGCAACATCGACGAGAAATTTTTGTCCCTGCTCACGCTCATACTCGTAAATCCCATGGAACCCATAAAACATCATATTGCGAATCCGAATCGTAGCCATACGGCTATCACCTGACCTTTCTGCGGTTGTGGTATTCCCTGTAATTTTGATATATTGTATACATTCGCGATTACACAAAAAAATCCTGCTTGCCTTATGAATTTTCCCATAAAATTTTTTCCAGCGTTTCCGAAAGGCCCCGAAGACCGAAGGGCTGCTCACGGAGCCGCGCGAGGATCGCTTTGTACTGCGCCAGCGTCCCCATCAAAATCATGTCCGTCTCCTCAGCCGAAAATACAGCTGTTTCTCTGGATACGGCAGCCTCCGCCCCATGCGCGAGAAATGTCTGCTTGATCAGGTTCGCGGCGCGAAGCGGCACCCCCATGACCTTCACTGCGCGGAACACTGCCTTCTCCTTCATGATAGCGATGCCCCGAGGGTCGGCCCCGACGGATAAAAGCGCTTGTTCCGCCGACCGTAAATCCGGGATCTCTATTTTCGCGAATTCCATCCGCATCCCCCCTTGCATTTCCCTTATAACCATTATATCATAAACGCATTGAAAGGGTAATCTTCCAAAAGGGGGCTTTCGCGATGGGCGACGTCGCTCTTCTCATCCTCGTATGCGCAATGGGCGCGTATGCGTTCTCCGACGACCTTTTTTCCTGATCGCGGCAGATTATTTCCGCAATTCAGGCAGACAATTTCAAACTCCCATGTTATAATATGAATATATCGTTGCCATGATTTCTGCAAATTCATCAACGGAGGCGATCGTCATGAGAATTCCGCGCGCGTTCATGCGGCTTGTTCTCGTCACGGTCGCCCTGTTTGCTTTTTGCGCTTTTTTTGCG
>CAMVJN010000079.1 GCA_947167825.1 uncultured Selenomonadales bacterium
CAGGAATCCTTGTGTCATTCTTTTTCTGTTGCACTTAGATTGTAAATCTAAGCTCCAAATATTTTATGCGACAGCCCTTTTTTGCCGTCAATAATTTTCGGCGTTGATCTCGAAGAACGACTGGGGATGGGCGCAGACCGGGCAGATTTCCGGCGCGGCGACGCCAACGACGATATGGCCGCAGTTCCGGCACTCCCAGACCTTGACCTCGCTCTTCTTGAAGACTTCCTGCATTTCCACATTCTTCAGAAGCGCGCGATAGCGTTCCTCGTGATGCTTCTCGATGGCGGCCACCATGCGGAATTTCGCCGCCAGCTCCGGGAACCCCTCTTTGTCCGCCGTCTTCGCGAAGCCGTCGTACATATCCGTCCATTCGTAGTTCTCGCCGTCGGCGGCGGAAGCCAGATTCTCGGCGGTGTTGCCGATGCCGTTCAGTTCCCTGAACCACATCTTCGCGTGTTCCTTCTCGTTATCCGCCGTCTTCAGGAACAGCGCCGCAATCTGCTCATAGCCTTCCTTCTTGGCCACCGACGCGAAGTAGGTGTATTTGTTCCGCGCGCCGGATTCCCCCGCGAAAGCGGCTTCAAGATTCTTTTCCGTCTGGGTTCCCGCGTATTTGTTTTCCGGCGCGTCGGCCAACGGTTCCAGATTGTCTCCCGTCGCCTTGCAGCGTGGGCATACCGCCTCGGCGGCGCTGGGGGCCTCGAAAATTTCTCCGCAGATCTTGCATTTGAATTTCATGGTGGTTTTCGCTCCTTTCTTATTTTGCGGCATTGCATGATTCCGTGCGTCGGGGGACGCGTCCCCGGCGAAGGGAACGCCCACGGCGTCGGCTATCTCACGGCGAAGCGCGACAAGATCGCCGCGCCCCAGGTCGTGAACGGAACTATGGCCCGTGACGCGGGCAAAGGTTCTCAGTTCGGCCAGGGATACGTTCAGGAAATTCGCCACCCGTTTCGCGGCGGCTTCCACGTCGAGGCGCGCCCGGAGCTCCGGATTTTGCGTCGCGACGCCCACGGGGCAGTTCCCTGTGCCGCAGATGCGGTACTGCTGGCAGGCGGCGGCAATCAGCGCGGCGCTGGCAATGGCTATGGCGTCGGCGCCCAACGCCAACGCTTTCGCAAAGTCTGACGACACCCGCAGGCCGCCGGTAATCACCAGTGAAATGTCGGAGCCTGCCGCATCCAGATATTTTCGCGCCCGCGCCAGCGCAAACAGCGTCGGCACGGTAGTCGCCTCGCGAAGCAGCAGCGGACTGGAGCCAGTGGCGCCGCCGCGCCCGTCGATGGTGATGAAATCCGGCGCCGCGTAAACGCAGTGGGCAAGGTCGGCTTCCAGATGCCCAGCGGCAATCTTTATGCCGACAGGGCGGCCATCGGAGCGCGTCCGCAGCTCGTCCACCATCGCTTTCAAATCTTCCCTGGAATTGATTTCCGGGAACCGGCTCGGGCTCTGCACGTCCTCCCCGGGCTTCTTGCCCCGCAGCGCCGCGATTTCCGGCGTTACCTTTTCCCCCGGCAGATGACCGCCCATGCCCGGCTTCGTTCCCTGTCCAATCTTGATCTCGATGGCGTCGGCGGCCCGGAGATTTTCGTCGGTAACGCTGTACTTGTTCGGGATATACTCAAAAATGTACTTGTAGGCCGCCGCCCGCTCCTCCGGCAGGATGCCGCCCTCTCCGCTGCACATGGCGGTCTTTGCCATCGCCGAGCCTTTCGACAGCGCGATCTTCGCCTC
Organism: uncultured Selenomonadales bacterium; assembly: GCA_947167825.1. Taxonomy (GTDB): domain Bacteria; phylum Bacillota; class Negativicutes; order Selenomonadales; family Selenomonadaceae; genus RUG12372. The sequence continues at coordinate 1,738 of CAMVJN010000079.1, forward strand.
CCGGGAAAGCGCGCCGAAAGACATATGGGAAACATAGACGGGGCTTTCCAGCACCATCGGCTGCCTCGCGTGCTTGCCGATTACCGTCCGCGTCTCCACCGGCGCGTCGTCGTCCAGCGGCGCCGGATCAAGCTGTGCCCCCAAAAGCAAAAGCTCGTCCCAACCCGGCATAGGCATCAGCGTCCCCATGGAACCGGACAGGCTCTTGCCCGTAGTCGCCATCTGGTGGATCTCCTCCATGAAACGGGCCGAAGGGTCCTTTCGCGCGAATCGGGCGTCGTAGCCCGGTGCGCTCCCCGCAGCCGCAGGCGCGCTCTCCCCCGCCTCCGCGATTTTCTCGAAGTTTTCCACGGACTGCTTGCAGACCGGGCAGGCGTCGAGCTCCGAAATCTTCCGCCCTTCTTTCGCCTCGTCGAAAATGAATCCGCAGATTCTGCACTTGTAAACGGACATCCGATATTCCCCCCTTGATTCTTTGTCTCTTATTTGCCGTCGCCGAGAATCGTCGCGACTCCGATATCGTATTTCTTTATGGGAACTCCGTTCCGGGCGTCGTCTTCCCCCTGCACTTCCCCGGCCAGGATTCGCTCGACGCCCGTGTAAAGCGGGGCAATCAAATCCGGGGAAACGGGGAAGCTGCCGTGGGCCGGATAAATAGTATCGAATCGGTCTTTAAAGGTTTCCAGGCGCTTCAGGCTAAGCACATAGGCGTGAAGCTCCCTTTGAACGCCGAACATATAGATATTCCCGTCCTGTATCGGGTCGCCGCTGATCAGGACACGGTTCTTCACATCCAGAACGGCAATGCTGCCCGGCGTATGCCCCGGCAGCCCGATGATCTCAAGCTCACGGTCCCCGAGGTCGAGTTTGTCCCCGTGCTCCACGGGAACGATGACGCCTTTCCTGTTCTCGCCGTGATAATAATTTGAGGCCTCGGCCATGCTCATATAGAACGTCCCGAATTCGTTGTTGCCTCCCACATGATCCCGGTCGGCATGTGTATTCAATAGCTTCACGGGAAGACTCGTCAGGCTCTCGGCAACCGCTTTCATGCTTGGAACGTGGAATCCGCTGTCGATCAACAATGCTTCCTTCGTTCCGGCCAGGAGGAAACTGCGGACCATGTCTTCCTGAATCCGCCAGGTATTTTCATTGATGGGAAAGATCTGCACTTCTCCGTGCTTGATGTCATACGTCCCGGTGTTCCTGTCGGCTGCCAGCGCAGAGGAATATCCCGCGCCGTTTCCGACGACTGGAATCATCGGGCTCAGAGCGGCCAGCCCCAGCAGTTTTACGAAATCACGGCGTGAACATTTTTTCATCGAAATCGGCTCCTTTCCTTCCGTTCTTCAATGAAAGATACTACGTTTTGAAAATTCTCCCCCCGATAGGTTTTTTCCTGCCTTGCCTGGAAAAATCTTTGAAAGGGAGAGCGCGGCAGACGTAACGTCAAATACTGCTGCAGTTATGCCGACAGTTGCTTCATTGATTATTTTGGATAATTGACATATGTCATTTTCTTTCGTATAATAATTTTCGACATATGTCGGAAAGGAGATGCTTATGCCGAGACCAGTCAGATGCCGTAGAATAGAGCGGCTGCCGGTCTATCGCAGTTTTTCGCCCGATGACATAGAAGCCGACGAGAGCGTCCGGATGACGGTGGATGAATTTGAGGCATTGCGCCTTTTGGACGACGAAGGGCTGAACCAGGAAGCTTGCGCGTCCAGAATGAACATTGCCCGCACCACGGTTACCGCTATTTACGACAGCGCGAGGAAGAAGGTCGCGGAGGCCCTCGTTCACGGAAAGCGGCTCCTGATCGCGGGAGGCTGCTGTGAATTTGCGCCGGTGGAAATCCGGCAGGATATTATGGAGAAAGGAAGCATGACAATGAGAATCGCGGTTACTTATGAACACGGAGAGATTTTCCAGCATTTCGGACATACGGAACAGTTCAAGCTGTATGATGTGGAAGACGGAAAGATCACTGGAGAGCAGGTCGTTGATACCAACGGAAGCGGGCACGGCGCGCTGGCGGGATTCCTGCAGGCCGCCAAGGTCGACGCGCTGATTTGCGGCGGCATCGGCATGGGCGCGCAGATGGCGCTGGCCGACGTTGGAATCAAGCTCTACGCCGGCGTACAGGGAAACGCGGACGAGGCAGCGAAGGCACTTGCAGAAGGAACGCTGGCTTACGACCCGAACGCCCATTGCGATCACCATGACCATGCCCATGGGAATTGCGGTCATCACCACGGCGAGGGCCATCACTGCCACGAACATTGACGTATGAATATTGTGTCTGCTCTTTTCCTGAAACATTCCTCAATCAGCCAAAAGGACCGCCCGGCATTCGCCGGGCGGTCCTTTTTTTCCTATAAACTTTTACGCTCCCACGGATACGGGAACTTCCGCATAATAACTTGCACATCCAGCTTGTCCAAATTCTCCTGTGCTTCGTTGTCTAGCCTTGCATAGGCGATTCGCACGCAAGCATAGCTTGCGGCTCTCTGCCTAGCTCAACGCAGCTCTGCTACGCCCTCGCTCCTCCGCCTCGCACAGAAAATTTGCCTGTGCCCTATGGGGTATCCTGCGCAATCTGCGCAAGTTATTTTTCTCCAGTTCCCTTCGCCACCTTGAGACGCACGATGGCGCGCTGGAGCGCAGCCTCGGCGCGGCTGATGTCGATGTCCGTGTGTTTCAGCGGCGCGGAATTGAACTTCTTGATTCGTTCCTCGGCCCGCTGGTATGCTTTTTCCGCCCGCAGGACGTCGATCTGGATCGGCGTTTCCGCGCAGGAAGCAAGCACCGTAATCTTGTTTTGCAGGACTTCCATGAAGCCGCCGCCGCACGCAATCAGCTCCTCGCGGCCATCCTCGTGTTTCACGCGCATGGCGCAGGGGATGATGCTGGCGATCATCGGCAGATGGTTCGGCATGACGCCGATCTCGCCATCTTCCGCCTTGACGACGAGCATGTGGATGTCCGCCTGATAGACCACCGCGTCCGGGGAGACGACCTCCAGCTTGATCGTCGGCATAGGTTATGCCTCCTCTTTCAGCTTCTCGGCTTTCGCCACGGCCTCGTCAATCGTTCCGACCATATAGAACGCGTTCTCCGGAAGGTCGTCATGGCGGCCCTCAAGGATTTCCTTGAATCCGCGAATGGTTTCCTTCAGCGGGACGTATTTGCCCGGCTGGCCGGTGAACTGCTCCGCAACCGCGAAGGGCTGAGACAGGAAGCGCTGAATCTTACGAGCGCGCGCCACCGTCAGCTTGTCGGCGTCGGAAAGTTCTTCCATACCGAGGATGGCGATGATGTCCTGAAGTTCCTTGTACTTCTGCAGAACCGCCTGCACGCCGCGCGCCACGTTGTAGTGCTCCTCGCCGATGATGTTCGGGTCGAGGATACGGGACGTGGAATCCAGCGGATCGACGGCCGGGTAAAGACCCAGCTCGGCGATCTGGCGGGAAAGAACCGTCGTCGCGTCCAAGTGCGTGAACGTGCCCGCAGGCGCCGGGTCCGTCAAGTCGTCGGCAGGGACGTAAACGGCCTGCACCGACGTGATAGAGCCTGCTTTCGTCGAGGTGATGCGCTCCTGCAGAGCGCCGATATCCGTGGTCAGCGTCGGCTGATAACCGACGGCCGACGGCATGCGGCCCAGCAGAGCCGAAACCTCGGAACCTGCCTGGATGAAACGGAAAATGTTGTCGATGAAGAGCAGCACGTCCTGATGCTCGACGTCGCGGAAATACTCCGCCATCGTCAGCCCCGTCAGACCGACGCGCATACGCGCTCCGGGGGGCTCGTTCATCTGTCCGTAAACCAGCGCCGTCTTCGAGATAACGCCGGACTCGGTCATTTCCGTCCAAAGATCGTTGCCCTCACGGGTACGCTCGCCGACGCCCGCGAAGACCGAATAGCCGCCGTGCTCGGTGGCGATATTGTGAATAAGCTCCTGAATCAGAACCGTCTTGCCGACGCCCGCGCCTCCGAAAAGACCCGTCTTTCCGCCTCGGGAATACGGAGCAATCAGGTCGACGACCTTGATGCCCGTTTCGAGGATCTGCGCCGTCGCGTCCTGTTCCTCAAATGTCGGCGCGGGACGATGAATCGGCCACGCCTCCTTGTTTCCGACCGGCTCGGGATTGTGATCGACCGTCTCACCCAGCACGTTGAACACGCGCCCGAGGCACTCCGGCCCGACCGGCACCTTGATCGGCGCGCCGGTATCCTCCGCCTCCATGCCGCGCACAAGCCCGTCTGTCGAGCTCAGGGCGATGCAGCGGGTAACGCTGTCACCGAGGTGCTGCATGACCTCCACGACCAAGTTGATGTCAACATCCCCCGACTTGCCTTTGATCGTGACGGCGTTCAGGATCTCCGGCAGCTCTCCCAGTGGAAACTCAATATCAACGACAGCTCCGATGACCTGTACTATCTTGCCTTTTGCCAATGGTAGACCCCCTTAGGCAGCGAAGCCGCCGCCTTACTTCAATGCTTCCGCACCGCCCACGATCTCGGTGATCTCGCGGGTGATGTTCGCCTGACGTACCTTGTTGTAGAGCAGATCCAGCTTGCGCGTCAGCTCCTGCGCGTTGTCCGTCGCGCTCGACATTGCCGTCATGCGGGACGAAAGCTCGCTGGCCGCCGCCTGTAGCTGCGCCGCGTAAATCATCGTAACCAAATACTGCGGCAGCAGCGCGTTAAGCACGTCGTCCGCGTTCGGTATGAAGATGAACGGCTCTTCCTTGAATTCCTCCAGCGGCGTGTCATACGCCGTGAAATCAATGCTGTCCGTTTCCTCGTTCGGCAGCTCCGGCATATCCGGGAGCGGCGGCAACGGGCCAAACCGCTCTTCCGCCTCTTTCGCCGCCTGGGCTTCCTTCGCTTTCGCCGCTTCCTCCGCAGCCGCTTCTGCCGCGGCTTCCGCGGCGGCTTTCTCCGCAGCCTCGTTCTTCGCGCGCTCCGCTTCGGCAGCCTCTTTCGCTTCCATCGCTTCGATCATTTCGTCGTAGCTCTGCGGCCCCGGCTGAGGAAGCTTCGCAAGCGCCGCTGCCTTCAAATGCGCGATGAACGCGCCCGCCTTGTCCAGTCTCGTCAGCTCGGCTTCCTCCGCCTCGCCGGTGATGCCCTCAAAAGGCAGGAGCTGGAACTTTTCCGGCACATTGACCATCGACGACACAAACCGCGCATAAATGATATGCACGGCGCTGTATTCGCCGGTTTCATAGCGCGTGGTCAGCTCCGCCGCGATTTGCTTCGCGATCTCGAAGGTGGGCCGCTCGCTGATGCCGAGATATTCCTTTACGATATGATAGCCCCGGTTGCGGAAATGCTCCTCGGTCTTTCGGCCGATGACCACGAGATCGGCTTTTTCCTTGTCGGGAATATGCCGAACGGCTTCCTTGAAAATATTCGAGGAATAGGCGCCCGCAAGGCCTTTGTCCGCCGCGACGATCAGGAAAAGCTCCTTTTCCGCCGCGTCATAGGTCTCGAGAAGCGGGTGCTTGAAATCGGTGACGTTGGACGCGACGTTTTCCACGACCTCCGCCATCTTGTCCGCATAGGGCTTGTTTGCGACAGCCGCCATCTGTGCGCGCCTGAGGCGTGCAGCCGCGACCATTTTCATCGCCTTGGTGATCTGCTGGATGCTCTTTACGCTGCGTATTCTGCGGCGTATATCCT
>CAMVJN010000080.1 GCA_947167825.1 uncultured Selenomonadales bacterium
ACCTTGCTGCGGATATCCTCGCTGCGGATCGCCAGCGCCAGGCCGTTCTTCTCGCGCCATTTCTGGTACGGCGCGGCGGCGCGGAGCGTCGCGTCGAAGGCGATGTCCGAGGTCTTCGACCGCGGCAGCTCGGCGCGGACGTAGCGGCCCTGCCGTTCGTCGGTGCGCGTCGCGCTGCGCTTGCCGCTGCCCGATTTCTTCTGCCGCCCCTTCGTCGGCTCGACCCAGACCGGCGGCAGCTGCACGCGCATATCGGCGGCGTCCACGCGGTCGCCGCTGGACGTGTTCGGATTCGTCATCGACTCGTCTTTCGGCTGTTCCTCCTGGTTCCCCTCGTGGGATTCCGTCTCCGTCTCCTGCGGCGCGGGCGCGTCAGGCTGGGAGAAAAGCTCCTCGCGATTGTCCGGCTCCGGCGGCGGCGTCTGTTGTTCTTTTTGCTCCGGCGGCTCGCTTTGCGTCGGCTCCGGCTGCTCGGCGGGCGGAAGGTCGCGCATCCGATGGGGCAGCACAAACTCCGCCGCGCGCTCCAGATCCTTCGGCGTGACGTAGTTCCGCCCGGAGAGCGCGGCTTTGGCCTTTGCCGCCTCAATCAGATAAATGTCGGCCCGGTGCCCCGCCGTATTCGCTTTCATCGTGTAAACCGAGGAAAGGCGGATCATCGCGTCGGAAACCTCCACCGTCGGCAGCAATGTGCGGGCGTCCGCGATTTTCTGCGCCAGCTCCTTCGTTTCCTTTTCCCATTTCGCGCGAAAGGCCGCGCCGTCTTTTTCGTAATCCGTCACGCGGCGCACGATTTCCGCCCGCGCTTCCCCGTCCGTCTCCGGCTCCACCGATACGAAGAGCCCGAAACGATCAAGGGCCGAAGCGGGCAATGTGCCGCTCTCCGGCGTCATGACCGCCAGCACCGTATAGCCGGTTTCCCGCTGCTCCGAGAGGCCGTCGCGCTCCAAATGGTAGCCGCCCGCCTCGCGGATGGAAAGAACCGCGCTCAAGATATTGTCGCGCAAAAGATTCGCGTCGTCGATGTAAAGGATTCCGTCCTTCGCCTCGTCCACCAGTCCCGGTTGGAGCTTTCGCTTGCCCAGCTTCACCGCCGCTTCGGCGTCAATCGAGCCGAAAAGGCGGTCCTCGGTGACGCTGACGGGCACTTCCGTCCAAGGCGCGTCGATAAGCTCCCGCGCACCGCGCGCCAGCGTCGATTTTCCCGTTCCCTTTTCGCCGCTGATCAGCAAGCCTCCTGCACGGGGATTCGCGAGGGCGAGGAGCACGGCTTCCTTCGCCTTCTCCATGCCGAGGGCGGCGGCGAACGGGTATCCCTGCCGCTTCATGCGTCAATCACCTTGTCCACCGTTTCCCAATCGAGCTTTTGTTCCTCGAAGGGACGGCGGCGCATACGGTGCGGCAACGCCAGCCGCGCGGCTTCGCGCAAATCCTCCTTTGTCGTTTCGGTGCGGCCGTCGACGGCAGCCAAGGTCTCGGCGGTCTTGATGAGCGTAATGTCGGCGCGGTGGCCGTCCACTTCGAGAGCGATGGAAATCGAGGCCGCCATGCGCAGGATGTCGTTGGACGTCGTGACCTGCGGCAGCAGCTTCATCGCACGCTGGATGCGGTGCACCTCGTTTTTCTGTTCCTCCGCCCACTGGGCGACGAACGCCTCCGCGTCGTCCTCATAAGAGAGGCGGCGCTTGATGACCTCGGCGCGGCGGTCGAGGTCTTTTTCACCGGCGACGTAGACGGACAGCGCGAAGCGGTCGAGAAGCTGCGGGCGGATGTCGCCTTCCTCGGGGTTCATGGTGCCGACAAGGGAGAAGCGCGCCGGATGCGAATAGGAAATGCCCTCGCGCTCGACGGTGTTGATGCCCATCGCGGCGGAATCCAAGAGCACGTCCACCACATGATCGTCCAACAGGTTGATTTCGTCCACATAAAGGATGTTGCGGTTCGCGTCGGCGAGGATGCCCGTCTCGAAGGAGCGTTTGCCCTCCTTGATGGCGGCCTCTATGTCCAGCGTGCCCACCACGCGGTCCTCGGTGGCGCTGACCGGAAGCTCGACGACTTTCATCGGCAGTTCCTCGACGGGCGGTTCGCAGTTGTCGTATTTCTCATGGCACTCGTCGCACCAGTTCGATTTGTCCGCCGGGTCGTCGTGGAAACGGCATCCCTGGATGCACCGGCGCGGCGGCAGAAGGTCGGCCAGCGCGCGCACCGCCGTCGATTTCGCCGTGCCCTTCTCGCCCTGGATCAGCACGCCGCCGAGCCGCGGATTGACCACGTTCAGCACCAGCGCCTTCTTCATGTCCTCCTGCCCGATAATGGCGGTAAACGGAAATGTCCCCTGTCGCTTCATTTGTCCATCCTCCTAATTATTAAGTTGATCGCGCTCTCCTCCCGTCAGCCCTTCGGGCTGCCACCCCCCTCCCGGAGGAGGGCTTTTTAGCCTCCCTCACAGAGGGAGGTGGCACGCCGTAGGCGTGACGGAAGGAGTTTTTAGAAGTTCCTTTTTGAAAATCTCACTCGTCCTCGTCGTCTTCCAGTTCCCCCTCGATCGAGAGGTAAAGCTCCTGCAATTTTTCTTTCGTCTCGTCGTCGGCGTTCCACATCTGCCTTTGCTCCGCTTCGAGGAGCGTTTCCGCGATGTTCTGGAGCGCCCACGGGTTGACCTTCTTCATCCACTGCTGGACCTTCGGGTCGAACGCGTATTTCTGCGCGTAATCGTCGTACATCCAGTCCTCCATCACGCTCGACGTGGCGTCCCATTGGAAGCTGATGTTCAGGCGGTTCGCCATGTCCATCGCGCCCTTGTAGCCGTGCTGCATCAGGCCCTCGATGTATTTCGGGTTCAGGGACTCGGCGCGGACGACGCGTTTCATTTCCTCCGCCACGGTCCGGATTTTTGGCGCGCCCCGGTTTGCGCTGTCGCCGACGTAGGACGCGGGCGTCTTGCTGCCGAAGCTCTTGATCGCCGCGATCATGCCGCCGTGGAAGCCGTTGTAGTCGTCGGAGCTCAAGATGTTCATATCGTGGGTTTCTTCGTTCTTGACCGTCAGCTCCGTATCGGCCAGCCGCTTCTTGAACAGCTCCGGCTGGAAGACGCCGCGGGCGCCGCCGCCGAAAACGTGGCCGCCCCAGCGCACATAGACGTCTGCGAGGTCCTTTTCCGTCTCCCAGTTCTTCGCGTCCAGCACGAGATTGATGCCGGAGCCGTAGGTCCCCGGCGCGTCGCCGAAGACCCGGAAGGCCGCGCTGCGCCACGCGTCGTCCGCAGAAACTCCGTCCTTCTGCAAAAGCGCGCTGTCCTCGCGGATATGCTTGCGAATGAAATTGTCGTCGTCGGACTCGTCGAGAGCCGCCACCTTCATCACAGCCTCGTCCATCAGCTCGGCAAGCTGGGGCAAAGTGTCGCGGAACAGGCCGCTGATCCGCGCCGTCACGTCAATGCGTGGGCGCTTCAGCTCGCTCAACGGGATGACCTCGACGCCGGTGACCCGCAAGCTGCCCTTCTGCCAGATCGGGCGCGTGCCCAAAAGATACAGGAATTCCGCGATGTCCTGTCCGCTGCTTCTCATATTCGGTCCCGACCAGAGCACCATGCCGATATTTTCGGGATAATGGCCCTCGTCGCCGATGTATTTCTCGATCATGCGGTCGCCGAGCTTCTTTCCGGTGATCCAGCCCGCCTGCGACGGCAACCCCCGCGGATCGACGCCGTAGAAATTCCGGCCCGAGGGCAGGAGGTCGACGCCGCCCGCGCTGGGCGAGCCGGAGGGCCCCGGCGGCACATATCCGCCCGACAGCGCGGAAATCGTATGCTCGAACTCGTCCGCCGTCTTCATCAGGCGCGGGTAGATTTCGCCGACGACGAATTTCGCCAGCGTCGAAAGCTTTTCTTTCCATTCCTCCGCGCCGTCCGCCGCTTCGGGAATTTTCAGCGCGGCTTCCGCCGCTTCCGCAGTGAAGCCCTTTTCGGCGATCGCTTCTATGAACGCGCGGCTTTCCTTCCGCACGCGGTTCGCCGCTTCGCCGTTCGTCGAGCCGAAAGCCTCGCAGGCCGCCGACGGCGTCTTCAGAAGATCGTCAAAGACCAGCCCGTATTTTTCCGCCCAGAGATCGTAGAGCGCGGGCGTCTTCCCGTTGCCGAGGCGCAACATGTGCATGACCTCGCCCACCAGCAGCTCGCCGGTTGGCGGCTCGCCGAGCACATGCAGCCCCACATGGACCTCGCTGTCCGCGATATCCTCGATCTGCGCGTGGAGCTCGGCGGCGTATTCGGAAAAGGGCTTTTCCTCGTCCTCCTCCGTCGACTCGTCGAGCTTCGCCTCTTTCGCCAGCGCCCGAATCTTTTCCTCGAGGGCCGCCGCCTGCTCGCCGTCCTTGTTCGCGAATTTGCCGTACTCGTCAAGCATCTTTTCCAGCTCCGCCAGCTCGTCGAAAGCGCCCGCCTCCGCCACCGGCGCGGGCAGATACCCGACGAGGCAGGCCGAGGAGCGCCGCTTCGCGATAATGCCCTCGCCGGAAATCGTCATTAAATAAGGATAGATATTCGGAAGGCTCCCCAGCGCGATATCGGAATAGCTGGCGTCGTCGAGGCCGACGGCCTTTCCGGGCAGCCATTCGAGGTTGCCGTGGGTGCCGAGATGGATCACCGCGTCGGCCTTGAACACCTCGCGCAGCCAGTAATAGAACGCCAGATATTGGTGCGTCGGCGCGATGGCCGTGTCATGGTAGGCCCGCGTGGGGTCCATGCCATACTGCCGCGCGGGCTGCACCGTCATAAAAATATTGCCGTTCATCGTGCCGGGAACGAGAATATTTCCCTCGTCGGAAAGCATAATACTCCCCGGCGGCTCGCCCCATTGGTCGGTCATCATCTGCCGCGCCGTCTCCGGCAGCGACGAGAAAAAGGCTTCGTATTCCTTCGCGGATAGCTTCTCGCATTCCTCCGCCTGTTTGTCGGTCAAGAGAGACAGATCGTTGGTCGCGTGGGAAGTCATCAGCTTGATCAGCGCGTCCGCAGATTCCGGCAGGAAATCCAGCGAATAGCCGTCCTCCTTCATGCGCGAGAGCAGCCGCCGCGCGCTTTCCATCGTGTCGAGGCCCGACGCGCTGCCGATGTTGTAATTTTTGGGCGGATAGTTGTGGAAAATCAGCGCGATCTTCTTGTCCGCGTTCTTCATTCGGCGGAGCTTCGCCCACGCCGCCGCCTTTTTCACCATCGCCGTGACGCGCTCGTCCATCGGCAGATATTCCAGCGCGCCGTCGGGCAGCACGCGCCGCTCCGCGATCGGCACGCCGTGGATCGCGCCGTCCAGCTCCGGCAGCGCGGCGCCGATGGAGGTCTCGATGGCGTTCAATCCTTCGGGATTCTTCTTCCAATCCTCGCCCGCAGTCAAAAGCGTATAGGCCGTTAAAATCGGCACGTCCAGCTTTTTCAGCTCGTCGACGGTCAGGCTGCCGTTGCCCACCTGCGAGAATTTCATGGTGCTGACAAGCGTGTCAATGACCGGTTTCCCGTCCGCAGTGAAGAAGTCTTCGAACACCTTGCGGATACTCGGCATTCCCAGCTTCTCGTCGGGAAGCTGGTTCGTGAACACCGCCACCACGTTCGCGCCCTGTTTTTCCGCCTCGCGAATAAACGCGGACGGATAGGCGAGATCGTCCCAGATCCATTCGTCACGGTAAAACAGGAGACCTAATGTCGGACGCTCCGGCACACAATATTTTTCGCGGTACGCGGCGAGATCGGTGGTATAGCCCTCCGCCAAATCGGGATGGTAGATGCCGGCCCAGCAGCGCTGCTTCGGCTCGTCGGGCGCGGGAATTTCCGCGTCGGCCAGCGACGAAGCGTAAAGCCAGAAATTCTTGAAATTCTCGGCGCCGCCGTAAAACGTATAGCCTTTGAGCCGCGCCGCCACGTCCGGCTCCACGCCCGCGCCTTTTGCGTCCTGCGCGTCTTTTCCCTCCACCGCGTCGAGCAGATAAGGAATGCTATGCGCCGCCAGGAAATCGCGGCAGGATTCCCAAAACGCCGACTTTGAGATGTTCCTGAAGAAACGCGCCACCACGAGGCTCGCGCCGCTAAACTTCTTTTCCCAGAAACGGTCCCATTCGCTGGAGCCTTCGAGCTTCACCGCCATGCAGAAGTCGGAAATCCTGCCCTCGTCCTGCAGCGCGAGGCAGGCGTTCTTCATGCCCGCGTAACGGCGGCTGTCGTTCGTCAGGTAGATGATCTTGATGTCCTTCATAGGCCGCGCTTCCTTTCCTTATTTGAACAACTCCGGATAAACCTGCTTCGCCATCTCCTCCACCGCGGCCGGATACTCGATGCCGGGGCTCAAGAGGAAATGCTCCTGCGACAGATAAAACATCTTGCCGTTCTTGACGGCGGGAATCGTCTGCCACGCGGGATTCAGCGAAATCGTTTCCTCCATGCCGCGCTTGACCTCGTCGATTTTCCCCATGCTCGTGACAAAAATGATTTCGGGATTCTGCTCGACCAGCGTTTCTATGCTGTACGGCGCAGCGTCGGGATTTCCTTCCAGCGCTTTCATGCCCGACGCCACATTCTCGAAGCCCAGCATTTTCGCCGTGGAGCCCGCGATGCTCGTGTCAAGCTGCACGCTGAGTCCCTGCGCCGTGCTGTGCAGGATCGCCACACGCAGCTTTTTCTTCGGCAGGCGCTCGGCGACAGCCTTGATCTTTTCGTCCATGCTCGCAATCAGCGCGTCGCCCTTCTCCTTTTCGCCCGTGATCTGCGAGAAAATCCGAACCTCGTTCTTGACTTCCTCATAGTTTTTCATGTCCACCACAACGCACGGAATCTTGTTGATTTCCAGCGGCTGCAGCAGCTTCTCGTTCATGCCTTTGTTGGCGATCACAAGATCCGGCGCGCAGGCCAGCAGCTTTTCAAGGTCAACGTTGTAAACGCGGCCGATGCTCGTCTTGTCTTTTGCCCAGTCCGGCGTCGACTTCGAGTCGGGGCGTCCGACCACGTCGCCGCCCACCGCGTGAAGCGGCTCCAAAAATGAAGCCGACGTCACGACAATTCGTTCCGGCTTCTTCGCCAGCGTCACCTCGCGCCCGAGGTCGTCCTTGATCGTCGTGAAAGCCGCTGCGTTCTCCTTTTTCTGCTCCGCGGGCTTACCGCCGCCGCATCCGAGCGTCGCCGCCAATGCGAAAACGCAAAAAATCGCCGTCAAAAAACGCCAAGTCGATTTCATACTATTCCTCTCCTAATCATTGCATAATACTAATCTCCGTTAGAACTTTTATTTCTTACGGAGATTTATGAGACGTCATCCGAGCCGCAGGCTCGGATGTAGCCTGCGTAGCAGGCGTATCTTCGGTCAAAATTTTATTTAAAATTTGGGTCGAAGATAAGAATTAAAAAGTGAATTCTTCATTAAATTAATGATAATGCGTGACGG
>CAMVJN010000081.1 GCA_947167825.1 uncultured Selenomonadales bacterium
TGGCAGTGCGGCACGATCCAGCTCGACATGATGCTGCCGGAGAAGTTTGATTTGACCTATGTGGGCGAGGACGGGCAGAAGCACCGCCCGATCATGCTGCACCGCGTTGTGTACGGCAGCATTGAGCGGTTCATCGGAATCCTGATCGAGAATTACGCGGGCGCGTTCCCGGTCTGGCTCGCTCCTGTACAGGTGAAGATCCTGCCGATCACGGACAAGCACCATGATTACGCCTATGAATTGAAGAAAAAGCTCTTTGATCAGGGCATTCGCGTCGAGGTGGACGCGCGGAACGAGAAGATGGGCTACAAGATTCGCGAGGCGCAGGTCAAGAAGATTCCTTACGCGCTGGTGGTCGGCGATCAGGAGGTGGCCGACGGTACGGTCAACGTCAGGAAGTACGGCGAAAAGGATTCCGCGACGATGAAGGCGGACGAGTTCCTCGCGATGCTGGAGGAAAAAATCGCTAAACGGGACGATAAATATTGATGAAGTATAAGCGGAAACGCCGCGCTGCAAATATGCGGCGTGGCGTTTCTTTTGTAAGGAAGGAATGAGTCGATATGAAAAAGATGCTTTGCAGAGGCCTTTTGGGAATCGCTTTTGCATTTTCCGCTTTCGGTACGGCCAGCGCCGATTTCGGCGGCGAGATCGGCGTTTATGTGCCGGTGGGGGGCGGCGGATATTCGCGGACGAGCGGGGCGGAAGAGAGCTTTGCGTCGTTTACCGTGGACAAGCTCGTCCATGAGTTGACGGTTCAGAAGAAAAGCGGACGGCTTTTGATGGAGTTCCGCGTGTCAAACGGTTCCGACACTCCTTTTACCGTCGAGCACAGCACCGGGCAGGAATATGAATTCCTCGTACTGGATAAGCGAGGGCGGGTGCTTTGGCGCTGGTCGGATGGGATAGCTTTCACGCAGGCGCTGACCAGTTCGACGATTGCCCCGCAGAGAGAGGTTGTCTACAAGGCGGAAATTGCGCGCAAGGATTCCAAGAAATTCAAGGACGACGCCGTGGTAGTGATGGCGTATCTTGTGGATACGCCCTATACGCTTTCGGCGGCGGTGCCGGAGACGACGGAGACGAGCTCGAGCGGCGCGGCGGTTTTCGGCGCGGTTATCCTGGGTTCGGGGCCGGTGGGGCGATGGTAGAACAAACAAAGCCGCCTGTCAGACAGGCGGCTTTGTTTGTTGAATACTTGTTTAGTTGTCCATCCATTGATCCTTTGAATAAACGCCCTTCTTGATTTTTTGGTTTTCGGCGTTTTTTCGGACGCGTCGGAGACTTACCGCGATTTCGCCGGTGATTTTTTTGCCGCACGCTTTGCAGTATCGGCCGTGACTGATCTTTTTTCCGCAGGCGGCGCAGGGATATTTGATGTTGATATTAATTTCCTCAAGGCGGCCGGAGCGGAGCATGTCGATGACCAATGATTTTTTTACCTCGAGGGCGGTGCAGATTTCGTCCACGCTGGAACGCGGATTATCGCGCACATAGGCGGCGATTTCGTCCATTTGTTTCTCATGCTTCTGTTTGCAGGCGGGACAATATTTTCCCGTTCCGGGATTCAGGAAGAGCTTGCCGCATCCTGCGCAATTTGTGGGTTTCGGCGACATAACAACCGACCTCCTCTCATTGCATGGTGTTCTTGCTTTCATTATACCGCTTTCAGAAAAAATGACAAGGCTTTGCTGTCGTATGATATAATAATATTGAAGTTTGAAAGAAAGGGGACAGGATAATGAAGGTGCTTATGGTTAACGGTTCTCCGCACCCGAACGGGAATACGGCAACGGCGCTGGCGGAAATGCAAAAGGTTTTCGAGGCGGAGGGCGTGGAGACGACACTCTTGCAGGTTGGCAGCAAAGCGGTTCGCGGCTGCGTGGCCTGCGGCTCGTGCAGGGAAAAAGGGAAATGCGTATTCGACGATGTGGTGAACGAGGCTGCGCCGTTGTTCGAGGCAGCGGACGGACTGGTGGTTGGCACGCCGGTTTATTATGCCTCGGCGAACGCGACGCTGGTTGGGTTCATGGACCGTCTGTTTTTCAGCGCGTCCTTTGATAAGTCGATGAAGGTCGGCGCGTCTGTGGTCGTCGCGCGGCGCGGCGGCTGCTCGGCGACTTTTGACGAGATGAACAAGTATTTCACGATCAGCGGCATGCCCGTAGCGTCGAGCCAATATTGGAACAGTGTTCATGGGCTCGTGCCGGGGGAAGCGGAAAAAGACGCGGAAGGGCTGCAGACGATGAGGACGTTGGCGCGGAATATGACGTTCCTGATGAAGAGCATCGCGCTCGGCAAGGAAAAATTCGGCCTTCCGAAAAAAGAAGAGCAGATTGCGACGCATTTTATTCGGTGAGATTCTTGTGTTTGCACCAAGCGAGAGCGGCTCGGCGACGGGCTGCTCTTTTTTCGTTCAAAATTTTTTTGTTTTCCTATTGACATATCAAATTTAATTGTGTACAATCAAAATACAAAATTGATTTTATACAATTTAATTTTATGAAACGAGGTGAGGCAATGGCAAAGAAACGTCAAAAGCGCGATGTCGTGATTATCGGCGCGGGCATGGCGGGGTTGACGGCGGCGCTTTACGCCGGACGGAGCGGACTTTCCGTTCTTGTCTTGGAATCGGAGTTGGTCGGCGGGCAGATTGCGAATGCGGCGGACATCGAGAACTATCCTGGGATTCCGGGCGTCGGCGGCGGCGAATTAATTTCCGCCGTGCAGACGCAGGCGGAAAAATTCGGCGCCGTCGTGGACGAGTTCGACCCGATTGTGCGCGTGGAGCTTTCCTCGCAGCCAAAGATCGTCGAAACAGAAGGGGCTGTCTATGAGGCGATGGCGGTGATTCTCGCCACGGGCATGAAGCGCCGCAAGTTGTCTTTGAAGGAAGCGGATCGTTACGAAGGCCGCGGCGTCCATTATTGCGAGCTTTGCGATGGGCAGGCGTATGCGGGGAAAACGGTGGCGGTCATCGGAGGCGGCAACGCGGCAGTGGATGCGGCGGAGTACCTTTCCAAGCTGGCGTCGAAGCTTTATCTGATCCAGCGGTCGGAGCTTCGGGCGGACAAGGCTTCCGTTGAGCGGCTGCGCAGTCACAAGAATGTGGAAATATTGCGCCAGACCGAGCCGAGGGCTTTGTCCGGCGATACGAAGCTGACGGCGGCGACACTCTTTGATAGGAAAGCGGAGACAGCGAAAGAACTGCCCCTTGACGCGGTGTTCGTCAATATCGGCGTCGAGCCGAACACGGCGATGTTCGCCGACCAGGTGAAGCTGGACAAGGCGGGCAATATCGTCGCAGGCGAGGACTGCCGGACCAATCTCGACGGCGTGTTCGCGGCGGGCGACGTCCGCACAAAGGAAATCCGCCAGCTCACCACGGCAGCGGCGGACGGCACGGTGGCGGCGCTGGAAGCGGTCAAATACCTGCGGGAAATGAACAAATAAAATTTTTCTTTGGGAGGAAACAAAATGGTAAAAGTGTATTCGATGACGTCCTGCCCTTGGTGCGTGAAGGCGAAGAAGTATCTGGAGTCGAAAGGCGTCGAGTATCAGAATCTGAACATCGAGGAGGATGAGGCGGCACGCGTGGCCTGCCAGCAGCTTTCCGGCGATCTGATGGTGCCGGTCATCACGGCGAACGACAAGGATTATGTGCTCGGATTTGACAAGGCGAAGATCGACGCTTTGCTGGGGGCGTAAGATGCGCCGGGCGGCAGCGGCGCTTGCGGCGGCTTGCGCGATTTCCATTTGCGTCCCTTCGGGGAGCGCGGCGGAGGCGAGCGATGCGGGACAAACAGAAGTAATGGATGCAAATTTGAAGAAAGAAGGAGCAACAAACATGAGCGTATATGATTTTTCGGCGAAAAACAGCAAGGGCGAGGAAATTTCCCTTTCGGAGTACAAAGGCAAGGTTCTCGTGATCGTGAATACGGCCAGCAAGTGCGGGTTTACGCCGCAGTACGAGGAATTGGAAGAGCTTTACAAAACATACAGCGACCGCGGCCTCGTGATTCTCGGGTTCCCCTGCAACCAGTTCGCGGCGCAGGAGCCGGGCACGGACGAGGAGGTGCAGACTTTCTGCCGTCTGAATTACGGCGTGACCTTCCCTGTCTTCGCGAAGGGCGACGTCCGCGGCGAGACGGCGCAGCCGCTGTTCAAGTATCTGACGAAGGAAAAGGGATTCAATGGGTTCGACGAGAATCACCCGGTCGCGAAGCCGCTGATGGATGCGCTGCAAAAGAATTTCCCCGAATATCTGGAAGGGGATTCCATCAAATGGAATTTCACGAAATTCCTGATCGACCGCGAAGGGAATGTCGTGGAGCGTTTTGAGCCTACGACCACGCCGAAGGCGATGGCGAAAGCCATCGAGGCGCTGCTGTGAACGGCGAGACGGTAAGTCTCGGTGAATGCGGGGACATGCTGCTTCTTCGCAGCCAGCTCTGTTTCCCGATTTACGCCTGCGCGCGGGAAGTCATCAAGGCGTACCATGAGCCGCTTTCCGCGCTGAACCTCACGTATACCCAGTATCTCGTGATGATGGTGCTTTGGGAGGAAAAAAAGAAAAGCGTCCGGGAGCTGGGCGAGTGTCTCTATCTCGATTCCGGCACGTTGACGCCGCTTTTGAAAAAAATGGAAGCGAAGGGGTATCTCGTCCGCGAGCGTTGCCCGGAGGATGAGCGTTGCGTGACGGTCAGACTGACGGCGGCGGGGGAGGCACTGCGCGAAGAAGCGCAAAGCGTGCCCCGCTGCATGGCGGAAAAATCCCCGCTGACAAAAGAGGAAGCGGAAACGCTTTACAGGATACTCTACAAATTGTTGCATAGCATACATGGCGAAGGTTGATGCAAGCGCAAAAAAGACCGGTTCCGAACGGGAACGGTCTTTTTTCGTGATTACGGGGCTTGCCAAATTGTCTGTTGTATATCATGCTAATAACATAAAATAAGCGAGACTATGCAAGGAGGTTTCGTTATGATCTTGCGCAGAATGATTCAGCGGCAGGACTTGCATGGATGCGTTTTGTGCGGGAACGCGCCCTGTGATTCCGCTTGTCCCCGTCAGGTTTTCCCTGAAAGCATTTTGCGGAGCGTATGGATGCATAATGAAGTTTGCGCCGCCGCTTCGCTCCCCGAAGGAAATCCCTGCGCCGGGTGCGACGCGCCCTGCGAACGCGCCTGCGTGAAGGAGGAAAAGGTGCCGATCCGACGGTTGATCTCGAAGCTGGCGGAGGAAGTGAAGTCCTGCCTCGATTTTGTGCGGCCTGAGGATGAGACTGCGCTGGAAACCGACATTTGCGGCGTCCGGTTGGAAAATCCGTTCCTGCTGTCTTCTTCTGTGGTCGCCAGCACTTACGATATGTGTGCGAGAGCCTTTGAAACGGGCTGGGCGGGCGCGACGTTTAAGACAATCTGCGCATTCGAAATTCATGAAGCGTCGCCGCGCTATTCCGGCATCAAGGGCGAAGGAGGCGCGATTATCGGTTTCAAGAACATTGAGCAGCTTTCGGTTCACAGCATGCCGGAGAATCTGGCAACGATCCGCAGGCTGAAAAAGGCGTATCCGAACAAGGTTATCGTCGCCTCATTGATGGGGCGGGATGATGCGGAATGGGCGGATTTGGCGCGGCAGTGCGAGGAAAACGGCGCGGACGTCATCGAACTGAATTTTTCCTGTCCTAACATGATGGACGAGGTGCTGGGTTCGGCCATCGGCCAGAATCCCGAGCTTGTGGAGCGATTCACCGCCGCGGCGCGTCGCGGTGCGAAGATTCCGATCCTGGCAAAGCTGACGCCGAACGTGGATGCCATGAGCCCGGCGGCGGAGGCGGCAATGCGCGGCGGGGCGAGCGGCGTTTCTGCCATCAATACGATCAAGAGCGTCATGGAAATCAATCCGCACACCTACATTTTCTCTCCGGCGGTGCATGGCATGTCCGCCGTGGGCGGGTACAGCGGCAATGTTGTCCGCCCAATCGCGCTGCGGTTCATCTCCGAAATGGGGCGCAATCCTGCGCTGTCCGGCATGTATATCAGCGGCATGGGCGGTGTGGAGACATGGGGGGACGCGCTGGAGTTCCTTTTGATGGGAGCCCGCTCCATACAGATTACCACGGCGGTGATGCAGTACGGATATCGGATCATCGACGATCTGAAATCGGGGCTGAATTATTATCTGAAGGAAAAGGGAATCAAAAACGTGCGGGAACTCGTCGGCGAGGGACTGGAATTCGTCAGCGAATCGACGGACGCGCTGGAGCGGGACACGATCGTCTATCCGAAATTTGACAGGAACGCTTGCATCGGCTGCGGACGATGCGAAATCTCCTGCGCCGACGGCGGCCATCAGGCCATCCGCCTGAACGAGAAAAGGCGCCCGATCCTCGATCCGAAGCGTTGCGTAGGCTGTCATCTTTGCGTGCTGGTCTGTCCGATGGAAGCCATCCTTTCGTCGGGGAAACGGGTAGCAAAAAAAAATAAAAAAGAGTGCTATGAAGAACTTGATTCCTCATAGCACTCACTTTTTTGTCTAAGATCAGATTGCGCGCTGGACTTTTCCCGAGCGCAGGCAACGCGTGCAGACGTTGACGCGCTTCACCTCGCCGTCCACAATGGCGCGTACGCGCTGGATGTTCGGATACCAGCGACGCTTCGTCTTCAAGTGGGAATGTGCGACGTTCATACCGCTCATCGGCCCCTTGTTGCAAATCTCACAAACATGTGCCATCTATGATACACCTCCTTGCACGAAGTAATAGTCTTAAACTCTTTCAAAACAGCAATGATATATTATCATAGCGTTGGGACGATTGCAAGTTTTTTTCGAGATTTTCTTGATGATGGTTTGTTACGGTTCACGGAACAGGCTTCGGTTCGCGTTGATAATCTCCGCCATCAGCATTTTTCCGAGAATGTCGGGATGAAGGCCGTCGATGGCCAGCGTGGCGTCAAGCTGCGTTTTCGTGTTGTCGTAGAAGTACGGCTCCAAATCGATGTAATACTCCTGCTTTCGGATGAACGCGTTGATTTTCGAGAGCTTGGCACGCCAGCCGTCGCTCGTTTCCGTGCGGAACGCCGTGAAAATGTTTTTCGGGTGGATCGGCATCAGCGTCAGGAAAATCGGGCGGATGTCGTTCGCTTCGCATTTGTCCCGAATCTTCGCCAGATCGTTGATGATATCCTCCGCCGGACGGTCCGAGCGCAAATCGTTGGAGCCCGTCAGGATAATCAGGTTGTACGGGCGATAGGGGAGTACGTCCTCGTCGAAACGGAGCGCCGATTCCCGCGACCGGTCTCCGCTCTGCCCGAGATTCATCGTCGGAAAATCGAGATAAGTCATATAGTCGTATTCGCGGTTCGCGGGCGAGTA
>CAMVJN010000082.1 GCA_947167825.1 uncultured Selenomonadales bacterium
CGAGATCCTGCCCGTCGTAATAGACCGCCCCGCTGGTGGGCGACTCGAAGCCGAGCAGCAGCCGAACCAGCGTCGATTTTCCGCAGCCGGAGCGCCCGACGATGGCCACATGCTCTCCCGCCGCAACGCGGAAGCTCACGTCATGGAGCACTTCCGGCAAGCCTTCGCCGTAGGAAAAGGATAAATGTCTGGCCTCGAAGGCTCCGGAAAGCAGGTCGGCCTCCATTTTTTCCTCGGCGATCTCCGGCTCCTCGTCGAGAACCGGCTGAATATTTTCCAGCAACGGACGAATGGCGGAAAGTTCCTCCAGAACCGGCATCACGGCGTTCAACGACACATTGAACGCGCTGTAGGCCGCCTGGAACGCGATGAACGTGGCGACGCTCATCGGCTCCGACACCGTGAGGAGGTCCGCGAGTGCGTTTGCCGTGTTGCCGGTTCCGCCCGCAGTCGCGGTTTCCGCCAGTTCCCGCAGGCCGAGATAATAGACGGCCAGCGCCAACAGGATCGGCTGGACGGCGGCTATCACGGCGTTATAGTTTTTCAGCACGCGGGCGTTATAGTTCCATTTCCATTCCTCGGCGAATTTCTCGCCCCAAAGGTGGTACGCTTGCGCTTCCGCTCCCTTGACGCGGAACTTCACCAGCCCCGTGAAGATCTGCTGCAAGATGCCGGAGGTCTTGTTCCTTGCTTTGGTCATGCTCCTCTCCGACCGGACGAGGCGGTTGATGATGAAGCCGCTGATCACGAGGTAGACGAGCCATATCCCGAGCGCCGCCGCAGTGAGCTTCCAGCTGTAGTAGCACATCAGGCCGAAGCTCCAAATGGAAAACACGAGATTGAAGAGCGCGCCGACAAAATTCTCCGAAAAGAGCGCCGTCGCATGCTCAAGGCCCACCATGCGGTTCGCCAGGTCGCCGGACTGGAAGCGGCGGAAAAAGTTTGAGGGCAGGGACAGGAGCCGCCCTAAAAGCGCGGCGCGAAGCGCCATGCCGCAGGAAGAGGACAGACGCAGGAATGCGACGGAACGCACTGTGGAAAGCGCCGCCGTGGTAAAACCGGCCGCCATCATGACCTGCGTGACGGTGGCCAGTCCCTCCCGGTCGAGAATCGGGATGATGTCTTTGAAGACCGTTTCTGTGACGATCGGCGTGATCAGCGGAATCAGACCGATGACGAAACTGGCTGCGATGACCGATTTCCAGTCTGACGCCCAGCTTTGCCGGTACAGGAACTTGAACAAATCCCCAAAAGTGAGCTTCCGGGCGGGAAGTCCCGGATAGCAGAGGAACGCGTCTTTCTCGATTTGCGCCGCCACTTCTTCCGTGACCGGAATGCCCTCGGGATGTTCCCGCGTCACGATGCGGTAGCTTCCCGGCGTGTCCGGCAACAACGCGGCCAGTTCCTTTTTGTCGCCCGACGCAAGATAGCCGAGCATGACGCCGCTGTCCCCGGTGTACCAGTTGTCCTCCAAATGGATCAGGCGCATATACATTCCGCTCTTCTGGACGAGGCGGCGCAGCAGCCCGAAGGCGTCAAGCCTTTTCACCATTTCCGGCGCAATGTAAATTTCCTCGGCAGGCATTTTCAGGGCCTGCGCTACGCACCGAACAAGGAAGGCCGCTGCCTCGACTTTCGCGTTGTCCGTTCCGCCCGCGTCTTCGGGCGGGAGTTCCTCGCCCAGAAGTTCTGAGATTGTCTCGTCCACGAGGCGCCGCTGCCGTTTCGCGCGCCCTTTCAGCCGCGCCCCGCGCTGTTTGTCTTGGGACTTGAACCGCACGCCGAGCAGCATCGCGAAAATGCCCTCGTTTTCCGCAAATTCCGCCGAGAGCGTCTCCATGTCCATCGTTTTGCCGTCCAAGGACGAGCCGTCCGCCCAAGTCTTCAGCATGTCGTCGCCGCGGTCCGCCAAAAGCCGCAGCCAGGGAAGCTCCACGAGCTGTCCAAACCAATGCTTCATCATCGGCGCCAAGGTCGCGGGCTCCCCCTCGGACAGCGGCAGCAAGTCGAACTCCGCGTCCTCGACGGCGTAAACCACCACGTCGACCATGCCGAACTCGTCCAACGAAGGAAACGCCGCCGCTCCCGGTGAAAGCTCCGTCAGGAACATTTGCCGGAAGGAATCCTGCTGCTTCGTGACGGCATAAACCTCCGCTTCCCCCGACGTCAATACAATATACATTTTTTCATCCGTCAGCGGATACCGTTCCCCGGCGGAAAGCTTCATGCGGTTCACCTCCTCGCGAAACAATCAATCCAGCGTCGCTTCTCCCTGTGCTTCCCGCTCTTTTTCCTCGATCAGCCTGCGGTACGGGCCGTCGTGCGTCATCATTTCCCGATGCGTTCCCCGCTCGGCCACTTTGCCCTTTTCCAGCACGATGATCTCGTCCGCGTCGCGGATGGTGGACAGGCGGTGGGCCACGATCAGGCAGGTGCAGCCGCGCCTTCTGATGTTTTCCAGTACTTTTTGCTCGGTCATCGGGTCGATGGCGCTGGTCGCTTCGTCCAAGATCAGGATGGACGGATTTCCGGCCAGGGCGCGGGCAATCTCCAGCCTTTGCCGCTGCCCGCCGCTGAAATTCAGCCCGCCTTCGGACACCTCGGCCTCGTAGCCGCCGGCAAGCCGCAGGATATCGTCATGGATGCAGGCGTCCTGCGCCGCCAGCACGATGTCTTCCTTGGGCACGGACTTGTCGAACAGCGAAATGTTTTCGCGTACCGTGCCGGAAAGCTGGAACACGTCCTGATCCACCGTGGCGATCGAGCTGACCAGCACGGCCCGGGGAATCTCCCGGCGCTTCACGCCGTCGAAGAGCACTTCCCCCGACCATTCCTCGTAAAGCCCTGACGCGAGCTTCGCCAAGGTTGACTTGCCGCTGCCCGACGCGCCCACGATGGCGGCCCAGCGCCCCGGCGCCAAGGATAGATTGAAATTCTCCAGAAGCGGCGGGTCCAGCGGGCTGTACCCGAAGCTTACGTCCCGCATCGTGAGTTCGCCGGACAAGCGATTGCCTGTGAAGGTGATTGTCTGTGTCTCATCGGGGTAATTGAGGCTGTCGACCGGATACCGTCTTACGTCGTCGAGACGCTGCATCTGCATTTCCGTCGTCCGTATGACGTCGCTGAGGGCCAGGATTTTTTGCATCGGTTCCTGGAATTTTGCAATCAAGCTGTTCACCGCCATATAGACGCCGGCGGTCATCAGGCCTTCCATGATGGAAAAGCCGCCCACGGTCATGACCAGCGCCCCGGAAATCCCCGCCAGGAGCGTCGGCAGGAGGCGCACCTTCAGCGACCAGACCTGCATTTCATGATTGGCGACGAGAGCCTTGGCGGCGTAGCCCGCCCATTTCCCGAACAGGTCGGCCTCGTTTCCGCAGGCCTTGACGCTGTCGATCATCATCAGGCCGTTCATCAGCACGCCGTATTCCTTGCCCTTTTCCTGCTGGATTCGCATCGTCAGGTCGGTCATGTTCCGGCGCATATAGAGGAGCACCGCGAGATTGACGAAGCTGAAGGAAACGCCCACCAGCGTCAGCGGCACGCTGTACTGCACCAAGAGTCCCAGATAGAACAGCGCGATGAACATATCGAGGAGGGCGGTGGCCGCCTGCCCCGAAAGCACCTCGGCGTTGGACTCGTTGAACTGGATGCGGGAGGCCACGTCCGCCGCGTAACGCTGCTGGAAGAAGGTCACGGGCAGCCGCAGGACGTGCCAGAAGAACGAGGATGAATCCGCCAGCGTCAGCTTTTTCTGCCAATACGTCAGCACTGCCGCCCGCATGGCGTTCATGGCGCCGGACAGGATCGCCGCCGCCGCCATGGCCAGGAGCAGTTTTGTCGTCCATTCGGGGTGCTTCATCGAAAACACGTCGTCGATGAAGATCTGGTTCATTACCGGCACGGCAAGGCCGGGGATTACCATGCAAAGCCCGAGGACCAGAATGAAAATCAGCGCCCATTTGTCCTCGGCGAGCTTTTCGGCGACGGCCTTGGCGACGTTGTAAGGATGTCCTTCCTGCACAAAATCCTCGCCGGGGCGGATGCTCAAATAAATGCCGGTGTAGGACGTCAGGAAATCCGCCCAAGGGACCTTCCGACGCCCCAGCGCGGGATCGTTCAAATAGACGGTATCGTTCTCGACGCCCTCCATGACGACGAAATGATTGAACTCCCAAAAGAGGATCAACGGGAATTCTTTCTTCCGGAGCACTTCGGGCTTTCCGGCGAAGCCTTTTGCGACGCAGCCGAGCCGCCGGGCCGCGCGCAGGATATTCTTGGCGTTGACGCCGTCCCGGGTCACGCCGCATTCTTGCCGCAGCTTTTCCAGCGGAAGCCATTTGCCGTAATAGGCCAGCACCATCCCCAGGGACGCCGCGCCGCATTCCGTGGCCTCCATCTGGAGGATGGTCGGCGTTTTGACGCGGTGGTTCCCGAAGAAGAACTGCCGTATTCGTTCCGTAATTTCCATAAACGTATTGACTCCTCATACGAATCCCGGACCAAAATTCAAATGAAAATTTTGGTTTGGGATGCGCCTGCTTCGCAGGCTGTATTTGCGCCATAGGCGCAAATGCCGTCTCATAAATCCCAGCCAAGGACTAAAAATCTTGACAGAGAGCAGTGTCATGCTTCCTTCGGAATGAAAAAGCGTGCGAACAAATCATACCAATACAATGTCATTATACAGCGCAATACTGCTGCGCCGCAAGGGAAACGTAAAAATCGCCGGACGTTTCATCCGTCCGGCGTCTTTGCCGCCTGCGGGCGTTATCCTTTTCGCGCCGCCGCGATGTGATCGTTCAGGATATCGACCAGGACCGCGAGGTCGAAAGGTTTCGCCACATGGGCATTCATGCCGCTTTCGAGGCTGGCGCGCTTGTCCTGCTCGCGGGCGTTGGCGCTGAGCGCGACAATGGGGAGCTTGTCCGTATCCTCCCGTCCCAGAGCCCGGATTCTCCTTGTCGCCTCGTAGCCGTTCATGATCGGCATTTGAATGTCCATCAGCACCGCGTCGTAATAATGCGCGGGGTGACAGGCCACGGCGTCCAGTGCGTCGCAGCCGTCCGGCACAGACTCAACCTCAAACCCCGCTTCCTTCAGCATCGTTTCCGCAAGGATGCGGTTGACGCCCATATCCTCGGCCAGCAGCAGACGATATGAACCGTGCGCCTTCACGTCCCCTTTGTGCTCCGACGTGAGCGAAAGTTGTTTCCGCGCCGCGCCCGCCGTCTTCAGCGCCATGGAGATCGTGAAGGTCGAGCCCTTGCCTTTTTCGCTCGTGACTTCCATCGAGCCGCCCATCAGGTCGAGAATTTTTTTCGTAATCGCGAGGCCGAGCCCCGTGCCGAGGTAGCCCGATTCCGTCGAGGTCTTCTCGCGCTCGAAGACATTGCCGACGCGCCGCAGGAATCCCTCAGCCATGCCCACGCCGTCGTCGGAGACCGAAAACTCGTAGCGCGCGTATCCGGAGCCGGACGCGAATTTCCGCTTCGCGGCGACATTGACGTGGCCGCCCTCCGGCGTGAATTTCAGCGCGTTGTCGAGGAGATTGCTCATCAGGCGGCGGAAACGCTTCGTGTCCAGCAGCACGTCGGTGGGCGGCAGGTTCACATCCGCCGTCAGCTCGATATGCTTGGCCTCCGCCTGCGGGCGGAACATATCGATCACGGCGTCGATCTCGTCGTCGAGGCTGGCGGGCAGCTCGTCCAGCGTAAATTTGTGCTGGGACAGGCTGCTCATCTCGAGGAGATTGTCGATCAGCGACAGCAGATGCTCGCTGGCCTCCTTGACGTTGTCGAGGAAGCCCTCCAAAAGCTTCGGGTCGTCCATATGGTTTTTCGCCAGCGCCGTGAAGCCGGTGATGGCGTTCATGGGCGTGCGGATATCGTGGGACATGCTGAACAGGAACGAGGACTTGATCTCATTGGCCCGCTTTTCGCGATCCAGCTCCGCCTCGATCTCCATCTTTTCCGCCAGTTCGCGCTGGACGCGGATAATACGGTCGCTCACATTGCGGAAGCCCATGACCACGCTGTTCGGGCTTGCCTCGTCCCGGACCCGGACAACGGACATTTCCATATAGATGTTGCCGTTGCAACGGTATGTGACTGTGTAGGACGGCTCGGAAGCAAGCCGCTCCATGATATGCGCGGCGTTTGCCTGGCGGGAGAAAAAGGCTTGGTCTTCAGCCAATACGAAGCGTGACGAGTATTCGGAAAGCACAAGGCGAAAATCGGGATGGGACTCCCCTTCGTCCTTCAGCTCCGAAACGATCCTTTTGAAATAATCGTTTTCCTGCCGGTAGGGACGCATGGTGCCCGTATCGAGATTCAGAAGGAAAATCGACGAATAGCCGACGGAAAGGCCCTCGATGACCCTGCCGCGGCGGCGGCTTTCCTCCTGCGCGGTATGGCTCTCGGTGATGTCGCGGATGAAGACGTAATAGACGTCTTCGTTCTCCCCGGTATGCACGCGCCGCCCGTAGTCGTCCACCCAGCGGATTTCTCCGTCCTTGCGTTGGATGCGGTATTTTACGTAATCGAGGCGTTTGTCGTTCTTCTCGACCTGCCGGAGAATCGACGTCTCGACCTCCCGCAGATCGTCCGGATAGACAAGGCCCCGGAACGTGCCCCCGGTCAGCGCCCGGAACTCCTCCTCCGTCGCGCAGCCGAAGATGTCCAGCATCACATCGTTGATGTAGAGGATTTCCTCGTCCCCCTCCGCGCGGTAAACAAAGAAACCGCCCGGCATGCTCTCCGCCATGCGCCGCAAAGTGTCAAGCAGTGTCGTCGAAGCGTTTGCGTCCGCTTGCGCGGGAAGGATTTTTTTGCTCATGTTGCCCATTCCTTTCCGTCACTTTCAACCTTGTTCCTTATTTACGATTTCCGTAAGCGTCTGCATCATTTGCGGTATATCGATCGGCTTTGCGATATGGCCATCCATTCCTTCGCTCTTCGCCTTTGCCACATCCTCGCTGAACGCGCTGGCGGTCATGGCGAGGATCGGGACGCGGGCAATTTCGCCCCCCAGGGCGCGGATGGCCTTCGTCGCTTCGTAGCCGTTCATGACGGGCATTTGGATGTCCATCAGCACCGCGCTGTATTCGCCCGGCTGGGACGAGGCGACCTTGTCCACGGCCTCCTGCCCGTTCACCGCCGTGTCGACTTCGAAGCCCGCGCCCATCAAAAGCATTTTCGCGATCTCGCGGTTGACGTCGAGATCGTCCGCGAGGAGCAGTTTCTTTCCGGCGAAGTCGGGCGTATCGTCGGCGGGCGCCGCGAT